>CAURMH010000001.1:0-70378 GCA_963525745.1 uncultured Pasteurellaceae bacterium
TTAAAATCCCTCGCCTTTCGAGGCGTGCCAGTTCAAGTCTGGCTTCGGGCACCATATTACCTTTCTGTTTGTTCAGCGTAATTTTACTTTTCGGCGTACTTTTCTCATTAATAAAAATACCCATGGCCAAAGTATACCGGATGCGACCGCACTTAATATAATTTGCCAATCGAAAAAAGCGCCGTTAATAAAATATTCAATACAAAGCAGTAAAAATTTTGTTATGTAGACAACGAAAATCACCAATAAGCTCTGCAGCCATAGCGACAGGTTACGTAGTACAAGATGATTTTTAGCGACGAAGTAAAAAATAATCGATAAAACTAATGCATGCGTACCTAAAATTGATCCTAATATCAAATCCCACACAAGTCCTAATAAGAAGGCCCAGCCGATACTGATTTTACCCGGAATAGCGAGCACCCAATAAAATAAAACCAATAATAGCCATGCCGGCTTGAAAGGCTGAAATTCTAGTGGCCAAGGTGCTAACTCAAGCATGATTGCAACAATAAAAAAGCAAAGTATGGTTGCCCATTGAATAATAAAACGTAATTGCATTAATCTTCTTCCCTATGTTCTTGCTGCTCCGGTGAGATTGGTTCGCCATTTGATAGCGGTTCGGTAGGCACTTCCGGTTCAATAATGCCTTCATTTTGTCTATTTTCCGGTATTTCATTAATCGGCGTTTTATGAACTCTTGCGGCATTTGCCTGGCTCTCCAGCCGTTGTTGAACAAGTTTTCTCACCTCTTCGGGAGACATGGATTGCATTTTGACCATGTCTACGCCGCTCGGCCATAATAACAGCACATAACGTAAACGCTCTAGGGAGGCTAGTGGTCTCGCTTTGACCATTGCGAAATAATTGGAACCGTCACGGGAAATACTTTCAACGATCGCAACAGGATACCCTTCAACAAAGCGTCCTCCTAAGCCGGAGGTGACTAATAAATCACCTTTTTCAATATCGACTGAGCGGGGAACATTATCTAAAGTCAATTCATCGGAATGCCCGGTTCCGCTGGCAATAACGCGTACATCATTACGCAAAACCTGAACTGGAATAGAATGAGTGACATCGGTTAATAGTAACACGCGGCTTGTTGTTTTACCTACGGCGACAATTTGGCCTATAACGCCTTTTTCGTCAATCACCGGCTGACCGACAAAAGCGCCATCGGCCTGGCCTTGATTAATCACAATTTGTTGGCGATAAGTATCGGTTTCTGCGGTCAAGACTTCGGCAATTTTTTTATATTCATCGGTACGTAAAGGCGAATTGAGCAATAAGCGGAGACGCTGATTTTCAACTTTTAGCTGATCAAGCAGTAACAAATCAGCATTCTTTTCACGTAATTGTTCGCGTAATGCTTTATTCTCAATCTGTAGCTTCCCGGTGTCGACGAAGTTATCGGAAACCGTATCAAGAACCGAGCGCGGGCTGTTGGCTAGATAGTAAAAGCTTCCCACGGCGGTTTCCATAATATTACGGGCCTTAATCATCGATTCCGTTTTGCCGTCAGATAAAATTAGCGCTAAGGAGGCGATAATCGCAAGAATTAAGCGAATGCCTAAAGGGGGGGCTTTCCCGAAAATGGGTTTCATGTCACTCCTAAATAAAAGTGCGGTCATCTCAACCGCACTTTTTTATTGACTAGATTTCGTCGCTAAAAATATCGCCGCCGTGCATATCAATCATGTCAAGGGCTTCACCGCCACCACGTGCAACGCAGGTAAGCGGATCATCGGCAATAATCGTCGGAACGCCGGATTCTTTAGAAAGCAATACATCAATATTACGTAATAATGCTCCGCCGCCTGTTAAAACCATGCCGCGTTCAAAAATATCAGCCGCATGCTCCGGTTGGCATTCTTCCAATGCCGTTCTAACCGCCGCGACAATCCCGCTAAGCGGTTGTTGAATCGCTTCTAGAATATCACGTGAAGTCAATGTAAAAGAACGAGGCGCTCCTTCGGCCAGGTTATGTCCGTGAACTTCCATTTCTCTAATTTCATCGCCTTCTTGAATATAAGCCGTGCCGATTTCTTTCTTAATTCTCTCTGCGGTAGGTTCGCCAATGACCGAGCCAAAAGCTCGGCGGACATACGAAATAATGGCCTCATCAAAACGATCGCCGCCGATTCTCACAGAAGAGGAATAAACAACGCCATTTAATGAAATAACGGCAACTTCCGTTGTTCCGCCGCCAATATCAATTACCATTGAGCCGACCGCCGTAGAAACAGGCAATTTGGCGCCGATTGCGGCGGCCATGGGTTCTTCAATTAAGTAAACTTCACGCGCTCCGGCACCGATCGCCGATTCTTTAATTGCCCGACGCTCTACTTGTGTTGCGCCGGCCGGTACGCAAACCAAAACACGCGGGCTCGGGCGCATAAAATTGCCGCTATGAACTTGTTTAATAAAATATTGCAACATTTTTTCGGTGACGAAAAAGTCGGCAATCACACCGTCTTTCATCGGGCGAATCGCAACAATACTTTTCGGCGTACGTCCAAGCATTTGCTTCGCTTCTTTACCTACTGCCGCGATGCTTTTTAGCGCACCAATACGATCCTGACGAATAGCGACAACGGAAGGTTCGTCAAGCACGATTCCTTGTCCTTTAACATAAATCAGTGTATTTGCCGTACCGAGGTCGATAGATAAATCATTCGAAAATAATCCGCGAATTTTTTTAAATAACATAAGAATCCTTTAAAAGTTGTTTAAAATTCACTCATTCTAGAGCTAGAAAAAAATTGTGCTAAATTTAACAAAAAGACAGCAGAAATAACAGTAGATTTTACGCCCGATTATTCAACAGCCATAAATTATCTCACTTGAGAGTGAGTTTAAGTTAATGACCAAGCGCCATCCTCTAAAATTCGCAGCTGTTGATAATGAAAGGTTTTTAATGTTGAGCGATGCCCGACACTAATCAGGGTCATATTGGGTAATCGTTCTCGAATTAAACGGTACATCGCTTCTTCCAAGCCTTCGTCCATACTCGCCGTTGCTTCATCTAAGAAAGCGACTTTCGGGCGTTGTAACAACAGACGGGCAAATGCTAAACGTTGTTGTTCGCCGAGTGACAAAATGCGTGTCCAATCATTTTGTTGTTCTATTCGATCGCATAAATGTCCGAGCTGTACTAACCTTAGTGTTTCTAATACCAATGCTTTGTCTACACTCTCGGCCGCATCGGGATAAGCTAGAGCCGTTAACAGATCTCCCTGAGGCAAATAGGTTTTTTGCGATAAAAATAATGCTTTTTCAGGACAATAAACTTGACCGATCGAGTATGACCAAAGTCCTGCTGCAGTGCGTAATAATGTTGTTTTTCCGGAGCCTGATTTTCCGGTAATTAATAAACTTGCGCCTTGTGGTAGGGTTAAATTTAAATCTTTAATTAATGTTTTTCCAAAAGGATTATTGATACTTAATCCACTAAAGATAACGTCGCTATCATGATAATGAATATGTGCTTTTGACTGTTCTTCCGACATTTCAATCGCCGCTACAAATCCGGTTAAACGATCCAGCGTTGCTTTATAGCCGGCAAAATTATCATAAGTATTGCGAAAAAATGACAAATTTGAGTGTAATTTACCGAAAACCTGTAACGTTTGCATCAAATCCCCTAACTTGATCTGTTTTTCAAAATAGCGGCCGACCTGAATTAATAAAGGAAATACAACGGAAATTTGACTTACAATCAAATTAAAACCGGAAAATTTCAATGTCTGGTACACAATATCCCACATATTGTTAATTACCGAACGGAATTGCTTATACAATAAACTTTTTTCCGCCTTTTCGCCGACATAAAAAGCAATACTTTCTGCATATTCTTTAATTCGAATGAGAGAGTATCGATAATTAGCGTTTAAACGTTCATTAATAAAATTCAGTTTGATCAGCGGACGTCCTAGCCAGAAAGCGATGAGCGTCGTGAAAATAACATAACCAAACACTAAAAACACCATCATGTGCGGTATCTCAAAATCGAATACGACCATCGGCCCGGCCAAGCCCCATAAAAGAATCGTATAAGACACCATGGATGTGACTGCGTCAATCACGCCGGTACTGAGTCCAAGTGTAGTTTTAACGTAAGAAAGAATATCTTGTTGGATCCGTTGGTCAGGATTATCAAGATTAGCCGACATATATTGGGTTTTATAATAAGCGCGATGACTCATCCATTTATTGACTAATTCGTTATTCAGCCAATCGATCCAATCAATACAAAAACGTTGTTCTAAGTAATAGCTAATCAGCGAGGCACTAACGGCAAAGGCCGCGATAAAACAAAATAAAATCATCTGCTCCCAGAAGACGGGCTGATTAAATTCCTGTAATGACGTGTACATATTTTTGTACCATTCAGAATGTACTAAACTCAAACGTACGCTAAATAATGTCATGGTCACAATGAGCAAAAAAAATAAAATCGGTTTAACGCTACGTTTAAGCGTAAGATAACCGCCGGCGAACATCCAAAATTGAGTCCCCCAATGAGTAAAACGAACTAAAAGAAAAATCCCTAAGCTAAACGTTACCGTAGTGATGGCTAAGGTTTTTAAAATCCACAGTAATGAAGTCACAACTTCTTGGCTATAATCCATCGTTTTATTTCCTAAAGTGCGGTTGTAAATGCAGTAATTTATAAATATCAAAATCAGCTAAGCACGATATCGGAATAAAAAATGCGGTTAATTTTGACCGCACTTTTATTGCTTTACCATCACACAAGTTTAATATCTGACTAAGGCCGAACCCCATGTCCAACCGCCGCCAAATGCTTCCAATAAAAGCAACTGTCCGCGCCGAATACGTCCGTCACGTACAGCTTCGTCTAATGCGACCGGAATTGTTGCCGCACTGTTATTGGCATAACGATCCAGTGTCACGACGACTTGTGACATATCCATATCAAGTTTCTTTGCCGTTGCCGTAATAATACGTAAATTTGCTTGGTGAGGAACAAGCCAGTCGATCGCTTTTTTATCTAAATTATTTACTGCCAGCGTTTCTTCCACCACATTAGAAAGTTCTCTTACGGCAAGTTTGAATGTTTCATTCCCTTGCATTTCAATAAAACCCGATTTTTCGACACCGCGCTCGGGCTGCGGTAACACCAGGGCATTATGTTTATCTGCCGAAGCATGCAAATGCGTTGAAATGATCCCTTCCTGTTTCGATGCTTCTAAAATCACGGCACCGGCACCATCACCGAATAACACGACCGTGCTACGATCGCTTTCGTCTAATTTACGGGAATTAAGATCGGAACCAATAACCAATGCTTTTTTTACTTTACCAGTACGAATAAATTGATCCGACACACTTAACGCATATACAAAGCCGGTACAGGCCGCCGCCAAATCAAAAGAAACGGCGTCATCAATGTCCAACAAACCTTGAATTTGGCAAGCCGCGCTCGGATAAGCATGAGAGTGACTGGTTGTTGCCACAAGAATAAGTTCAATCTCTTGCGGATCAAGGTTTGCCGATTGAATCGCCTTTTTAGCCGCTTCAAATCCCATTGTGGCCACTGTTTCATGTTCTGCCGCAATACGGCGTTCACGAATACCGGAACGGGTGACGATCCATTCATCTGACGTTTCAACCATTTTTTCCAAATCGGCATTAGTACGAATATGGCTTGGTAAATAACTACCGGTAGATAAAATTTTGCTATTCATAATCAATAAATTAAGTCATTAATAACGTGCTAAACCGGTCAATATTTTTTCCGGAAGTTGCTGGCGAGCTTGAAAAGCGGCATCGGCAATGGCATGTGCAAAAGCGTTTATGTTAGCACTGCCATGGCTTTTCACCACAACAGCTTTCAAGCCGATAAGTGAGGCGCCATTATATTCATCAGGATTAATGCGTTTCAAGCGCCGGTAAGCATTTTTAAACAAATGACGCATAATCCACGAGAAAATCGGTTTTAAATAACGTGACGTCGATTGCCCTTTAAGTAGGGTGAGCACATTTTTTGCCGCGCCTTCTAAGGTCTTTAATGCGACATTGCCTG
The DNA here is from genome assembly GCA_963525745.1 of uncultured Pasteurellaceae bacterium. Classification (GTDB taxonomy): domain Bacteria; phylum Pseudomonadota; class Gammaproteobacteria; order Enterobacterales; family Pasteurellaceae; genus CAURMH01. The sequence goes on from CAURMH010000001.1 coordinate 6,053, forward strand.
CAAATCCATCACTGACAATCACATCAGCGTTGCCATTCAGCAACACGTCTCCTTCAATAAAACCGATATAATTAAGTGCGGTTGATTTTTCCAATAAATTTGCCGCCTCACGGATGGATTGATGTCCTTTGATTTCTTCCACGCCGATATTCAATAACCCCACACGCGGATAAACCAAATTTAATCGATTTTCGGCAAAAATCGCCCCCATTATCGCGAATTGGTAAAGATTTTGAGCGCTGCATTCCACATTTGCGCCGAGATCCAGCATAACGGATTTTCCGCCGTCCATTGTCGGGATAAGCGAAATCAATGCGGGGCGAGCGATTCCTTTTAACGGCTGCAACAAAATTTTGGATAAGCCCATTAATGCGCCGGTATTGCCTGCACTCACACAGCCCTGCGCTTCGCCTCGCTGTACGGCTTCAAGTGCTAAACGCATGGAAGTGCTTTTACTATGGCGTAGTGCGTACGAGATACCTTGGTTATTGTCAATCGTATAAGGACAATGTTTAACTTGAATTCGCTTTAAAAGGGCGTTTGGACAATTTTTAAGCAAAGGAAAAATTTGTTGGCTATCACCGAACAAAAGCAAAGACAGCATTGAATCTTTTTTCAATGCTAATAGGGCTGCGGGGATAGTAATACGGGGACCAATGTCCCCGCCCATCACATCTAACGCTAAGGTTAGACGGGTCAAGTGAATACCTATAAGTAAAAATTACTTATTGATCACTTTGCGACCACGGTAGTAACCGTCAGCAGTTACGTGGTGGCGTAAGTGAGTTTCACCGCTTGCTTTATCCACTGATACTGCAGCAGTAGTTAATGCATCGTGTGAACGACGCATATCACGACGTGAACGAGATTTTTTGTTTTGTTGAACAGCCATTGGCTATACTCCTAAATTTAATTTACTTGTGCTTTAAATTAGCTAATACAGCGAACGGGTTCGGTTTTTTTGCCAATTTTTCCGGCAATTCGCCAAAAACCTGTTCGTGCGCGGACACTTCACAGTGTTCAAATGAATGCATTGGAACAAGCGGTAAAGCTAAAATTAATTCATCTTCCACCGTACCGAACAAATCTATTTCACCAAATTCATTAAATTCAATTGGCTCATAAATTTCGGGTAAACTCTCCGCCCGTGTCCAATCGGCAACGGGACTGTAGCAAAATTCAGACTTCAGTATCCGTTTCATTAATCCGCCGCAGCGTTGGCATTCCAATTCAACCTCAACCTGCGCTAGACCTTTCATGACGACCAACTTTTGCGGGTCAATATAAAACGATAGCGTTACCTGAGCATCGCTAAGCACTTTTATAATAGACTCTGCCAAACGCTCAAGCTGCGCTGCCGCATAATAGCCGACATAATCAAGCCGTCTTTGAGCATCTTTTACCGGATTGACGGTTAGGGGAAGTTTTACCTTTTGCATAGGGCGTGAATATTACCTGTTGGAAATCAAATAGTCAAAGGGAAATCACACTTTTCCGCAATAAAAAACGCATTGAAAAACGACCGCACTTTTTAAATGCCGAAATACGGGCGGCGAATCATGAATTACATTGAGATCAAATGTAAAACAGAGTAAAGTAACCGACTTGTTAAATTGACTAAACGACCAAGTTAAAAGGCGGAAATTATGGGAAAAAGTGTTGTTGTTTTAGGCGCACAATGGGGCGATGAAGGCAAAGGAAAAATCGTTGATCTTCTTACCGATCGAGCGAAATATGTGGTTCGCTATCAAGGCGGCCACAATGCCGGCCACACGTTAATTATTCATGGCGAAAAAACCGTGTTACGCCTGATTCCATCAGGCATCTTGCGTGATAATGTCACCTGCTTAATCGGAAACGGCGTGGTGTTATCGCCTTCCGCATTGCTGCAGGAAATGGGCGAATTGGAAAGCCGTGGAATTCATGTTCGTAACCGTCTGTTAATCTCCGAAGCCTGCCCGCTTATTTTGCCGTACCATGTTGCGATGGATCAGGCGCGTGAAGCGGCGCTGGGTAAAAACAAAATCGGCACCACCGGACGCGGTATCGGCCCGGCTTATGAAGATAAAGTGGCGCGTCGCGGATTGCGCGTGAGCGATTTACTTGACAAAGAAGCGTTTGCCGAAAAACTGAAAACCGTTTTGGATTACTATAATTTCCAACTTGTACATTATTACAAAGCGCAACCTGTTGATTTCCAAAAAACATTGGATGAGGTTTTTGCCATTGCCGATATAATTATCCATATGATTGCGGATGTAACGACCATTTTGGATACCGCACGTAAGAACGGTGATAATATCCTCTTTGAAGGGGCGCAAGGTACGATGTTAGATATCGACTTAGGCACTTATCCGTTCGTAACAAGTTCAAATACGACCGCCGGCGGCGTAGTGACAGGCGCCGGATTCGGCCCTCGCCATCTAGATTACGTATTAGGAATCGTTAAAGCTTATTGTACACGTGTCGGAAGCGGTCCGTTTACGACAGAACTATTTGATGAAGTGGGTGCGACCATCGCCAAACGTGGCAATGAATTCGGCGCCGTAACCGGTCGGCCGCGCCGCTGCGGTTGGTTTGATGCGGTAGCGATTCGCCGCGCAATTCAAGTCAACAGTATTTCCGGCTTCTGCATGACCAAACTTGACGTGCTGGATGGGCTCGATGAAATCAAAATTTGCGTCGGATATAAGTTAGCAAACGGCGAAATCGTCGATTATGCGCCGTTATCCGCCAAAGACTGGCTTAATGTCGAGCCGGTTTATGAAACCTTACCGGGATGGAAAGAAAATACCTTCCGCGTAACGGATATTAACCAATTGCCACAAAATTGCCTTAATTACATTAAGCGCATTGAAGAAATCACCGGCGTGCCGATTGATATTCTATCCACCGGCCCGGATCGGGTTGAAACAATTGTTTTACGCGATCCATTTATTGGGTAATTGATTCGCTATCACCAAAAGCGTTGGGAAAACCAACGCTTTTTTTACGACATAATGTCACCAATAAATAAACTGCGGCAGAGGGCATTTCTGAGTAGCATACCGAAACGTGCGTTTTTCAAATCGAGTGAAAAATTACTGAAACGCCTTTACGGCTTGCTTTTTTGCGCTGAAATTACGCCTCTTTCGACAAACTCGGGATCGTAATTTCAGCTTTGTGCTAAGTATGTAATACGGTCGTTATTGCTTAACGTGCGGTCGATTTTCGGTATGGTTATTTTACTAAGCCGCCGCTGGCTTGTAGATCGGCATGGTAAGAAGAACGTACGAAAGGACCGCAGGCGGCGTGTTTAAACCCCATTGCTATCGCTTTTTCGCGGAATGCATCAAATTCTGCCGGCGGCACATAGCGCGCAACGGGTAAGTGGTGACGGCTGGGTTGTAGATATTGCCCGAGGGTAAGCATCGTTACGCCGTTTTCGCGTAAATCTTCCATTACCTGTAAAATCTCTTCGTTCGTTTCCCCTAGACCGACCATTAAACCGGATTTCGTCGGAATATGCGGAAACATTTTTTTAAATTCATGCAACAATTTAAGCGACCATTGGTAATCGGCACCCGGGCGAATTTCGCGATATAAACGCGGTACATTTTCTAAATTATGATTAAATACATCCGGCGGATTATCTTTTAATTTGTCTAACGCTAATTCAATACGCCCGCGAAAATCCGGCACTAAAATTTCAATTTTAATTTCCGGATTTAGTGCTCGAATCTCTCTGACACAGTCAACAAAATGCCCGGCGCCGCGATCGGCTAAATCATCGCGATCCACCGAGGTAATGACCACGTATTTTAATTTCATGTCCTGAATGGTTTCGGCTAATTGGCGCGGTTCTTCGGGATCCGGCGGAAGAGGTTTGCCGTGCGCCACGTCACAAAACGGACAACGGCGCGTACAAATCGCCCCTAAAATCATAAATGTTGCCGTTCCGTGACTGAAACATTCGTGCAAATTCGGGCAAGAAGCTTCTTCGCATACAGAATGTAAACCGTGACGCCGCATTCCGTCTTTAATACTTTTGATTTTAAGGGCATCTGATGAAATTTTAATTTTCATCCATTCCGGTTTTTTTAATCTCTCTTGATTCGGATCGATATTTTTTACCGGGATGACGGAGGTTTTTGCAGCATCGCGATATTTTACACCGCGTTCCATTTTGAAAGGCGTTGACATGATGGGTTCCTAAATAGCGGTTTTAATTTCGGCCGCATTATAATCTAAAAGGCGGGCAAAGTGACGAACTAATTGAGGGGCTACTTTTTCGCAGTTAGCCTCGCTTTTATCTATAAAGTCGGCCAATTGACACATTTCTAGGCCGGCATAACCGCACGGATTAATGTACTGAAAAGGCGTAAGATCCATATTAATATTAAACGCTAAGCCGTGGAACGAGCAACCGCGTCGAATGCGTAACCCTAACGAACAAATTTTCTTTCCTTGAACATACACGCCGGGGGCGTCCTGTCTAGCATATCCTTCAATATGATAATCCGCTAAGGTTCGAACTACGGATTGTTCAAGCGCGGTCACCAATTGGCGTACCGTCAAATTTTTATGGCGTTTTATATCAATCAGCACATACATCACTTGTTGACCGGGGCCGTGATACGTAATTTGTCCGCCGCGATCCGATTGTACGATGGGGATTTCCCCGACTTTCAGCACGTGTTCCGGTTTTCCGGCTTGTCCTTGCGTAAAAACCGGGGGATGTTCGACCAGCCAAATTTCGTCTACCGTATCGGCGGTGCGATTATCGGTAAAGTGCTGCATTTGGTGCCAGGTATCCGAATAAGGCTGTATACCAAGCCGTCGTATAATCAAAGAAACGTTATTCATAAAGCCAATTTGCCTAAAACTAAAATAAATAGGATTGAATGACCGGATTAAATCACCATTTTTACGCCATCGACTTTGGCTAATTCCTTGTACAGCTGTTCAACTTGATCAAAATTTTCGGCAACAATGTCAATTGATACGGAGGTATAAGTTCCTTTGCTGCTTTTGGTTTCTCGCGGAGTATAATCGCCTTTAATACACTTTTGCACGACGCCGATTAAATCTTCCACTAACCCGTCACGGGTTAGAGCGGCGACTTTAAAGGTCATCTCGGCAGGGAATTCCATCACTTCTTTCAAGTTTTTGTAATCGTTTTCTGTGGTCATATTTTTCTCATTTGGTCAAACTAATTTCTACTCGCCCCTTAAATTGAGCAAGTGCGGTCAAATTTCAAGGTGTTTTAAAATAAGCTTTTTAAGGTTAAAACGATCCAATCCCAAACTTTCCCGAAAACACCCGCCTCAGGAATTTCTTCCATTGCCTGTAAATTAAGCGCAGCTATATCTTTACCATCCAACTGATATATGATTTTTCCAACAATCTGACCTTTTGCCAACGGGGCTTCAAGGTGTTTTTCAGTCATAACATAACGCGCCTTTAAATCGGTTTGACGCCCCTTTGGAATGGTCACGAAGCCGTCTTGTAGAAGGCCTAATTTCGCTTCATTTTCAGTGCCGTAATATACCGGTTGTTCTAACACGGCTTTGCCGGCATCGAACGTTTTGAAGGTATCAAAATTAGCCAATCCCCATTGCAGCAACTTTTTACTTTCGACTTCCCGCCCTTTGTAAGTGGAGACGCCCATGACGACAGAAATCAGGCGCATATTATCCGGCGTAACGGCGGAAGCCACTAAGTTGTAACCGGCCTGGCTGGTATGCCCAGTTTTCATGCCGTCGACATGAATCGTTTTATCCCACAGCAAGCCGTTACGGTTAGGCTGCGTTATTTTATTGAATGTAAAGGATTTTTCGGCATATATTTTATATTCTTCCGGCAGATCGCGAATAATACGTGATCCGATAATGGCCATATCACGCGCCGAAGAATATTGGTTTGGTTCATCTAAACCGTGCGGTGTAGTAAAATTTGTATTCTTCAGGCCAAATTGCGCAACATATTTATTCATTGTTGCGACAAAATTCGGCACGGTTCCGGAAATATGCTCCGCAATTGCGACGCAAGCGTCATTACCCGAAACTACAATAATGCCTCGATTTAAATCATCGACGGAAACCTGCTGATTTAAATTTAAAAACATTTTAGAGGAGTCCGGAAAATTTCTTCCCCATGCGCTCTCTCTGATCGTCACCATATCGGTATTGTGGATTTTTCCCTGCTTTAAGGCGGAACCGACGACATAACTTGTCATCATTTTGGTTAATGAGGCGGGATATTGACGCTGATCGGGATTAAGCGAGGCCAACACGGCGCCCGAATTGTAATCCATCAAAATATAGGTTTGTGCGTTGATCTGAGGAGGCGTAATGGCGTATTGAAAGTCATCGGCATGGGTGAAAGAAGCGAGTCCGATGAGGGAGCTAAAAATAAAAAGCCGAGTTTTTTGCAAATGTTTTATAAGCATGATTTTTCCTATCATAAATTAATTTTTATCAGAATAAATAATAATCGATTTTCCGACCGCTCTTTTTTGTAACGTTGATTTTAGCTGATTCGCTTCCTTTTGGGTTTTCACGGGACCAAAATAAATATCGTAATGTTTGTCGCTTTTGATAATTTTCGTTTTCACATTGGGTAACGTCAGTCGGGCAAGAAATTTATTCGCTTCGGTTTTGGATGAAAAACGAGGTATCTTTATTTTATATTCGTTTTTCTTCGCGACAACATGATTTTTCTTATCGGTCACCAGACGATGACTTGCGGCGGCAATTTTTGTGTGTTTGACGAGTGTTTTCGTGCCTACACCGGAAATTTTTCCGTCTTTGGCAACATGTAACGCTTCCACACGAACTTGCCCTAATCCATGGTGGAGCAGCCCAAGCTCTTTGGCCGCCGCACCGGAAACATCAATTACCCGTTTCGACAAAAATGGGCCGCGGTCATTAATTTTGACAATCACTTTACGATTGTTGCGTAAATTCGTTATAACGGCATAAGAGTTAAGCGGTAGGGTTTTATGCGCCGCCGTATAAAGGGCGGAATTATATACCTCGCCGCTGGCAGTTCGTCTACCGTTAAATTTGGCGTGGTAATAACTTGCAGTCCCCTCTTTGATATAATTTTTGGCTTCCTCACGATTTTTTGTCGTGTAGGTTGTTCCCTTTACGGTATAAGTGCCCGGCGAAGGGATATGCGCAAGCGGCGTTAAATTCGCGCCTTTGATGCCGTACATTTTTTGTGTTTCGGCCTGAATTGAGGGCGAAATCAATAAAAGACAGGCCAAAAGTGCGGTCAATATTCGGTATACATTGTAAAATGAAATTTGATTAGCGATCATAAACATACTTTGTGATAAAAAATTCGTTAGCTAAGAACCTTAAAACGAAAATTAGTTCCCCTTCATAAAACTTGTTCTATGGGTGTGAATTGACATCACCAAACCGAAGCTTGCCATAATGACGACATAGGAGGTGCCGCCATAACTGACCAGCGGCAACGGCACGCCGACGACAGGAAGAATTCCGCTGACCATGCCGATATTCACAAAGACATACACGAAAAAAATCAGCATTGTCGCACCGGCTAGAACTCGACCGAAAGCGGTTTGCGCATTGATGGCAATCATTAACCCGCGGATAATGATAAAAAGGTAAATGCCAAGTAAAATCAAAAATCCGATCATGCCATGCTCTTCACTTAACACGGCAAAAATAAAATCCGTATGGGGTTCCGGTAAGAATTCAAGTTGGGACTGGGTTCCCTGCATCCAACCTTTGCCACTTAAGCCGCCTGAGCCAATAGCAATTTTTGATTGTAAAATATGATATCCTGCACCGAGCGGATCTTTTTCCGGATCTAACAGCGTTAATACGCGCGTGCGTTGGTAATCATGCATCAAATATAGCCACATAATCGGAATAAACGCCGCCAATCCGACAACAGCAATCAATATCAACCACCAGCTCATACCGGCTAAAAAGACTACAAATAGGCCGGAAGCACCGACCAAAATAGACGTTCCCAGATCGGGCTGAATAGCAACGAGTAAGGTAGGGGTTAAGATCATCGCAATGGCAATAAAGGTCTCGCTTAATTTAGGTGGTTGCGGACGATTCCCTAAATAAACCGCTACCATTAACGGTACTGCCAATTTGACGATTTCGGACGGTTGGAAACGAATAAACCCGAGATCGAGCCAGCGTTGAGCGCCTTTACTTGTGGTGCCGATTAAATCCACCAGAATGAGCATAATTAAACCGATAAGGTAAAGATAGGGGGCTAACCGTTGATAAAATTTCGGCGGAAATTGCGCGGTAGCAAGCATGACAACAAACCCCAGCGAGACTTGAATAATACGATTACGAAACATCGTTTCGCTTGCTCCGGAGGCGCTGTAGAGCACAAACATACCAAATCCTGTGATCACAACAAGGCCAAGGAAAAGTGTCAAATCAATATGTAACCGTGTCCAAAGTCGTCGCCAAAAAGGAATTTTCTCTTCCATTATTCTGTCTCCTCCGCCGGTTTATTGCTTTGCCGCCTTTCAGTTTTAGCTTGTTCCTGCTCAATCTTCGGTAAACGCTGAATAAAATAATAGTCCATAATATTGCGTACCAACGGCGCGGCATTACTTGAACCGCCGCCTGCGTTTTCTAAAATAACCGTTACAATTAACTGCGGATTTTCATAAGGCGCAAAGGCGGTAAACCAGCCATGATCATGCAATTCTTTTTTTAAGCCGCTGGCGTCGTATTTTTCATTCTCTTTAAGACTAAAAACCTGAGCCGTCCCGGATTTCCCAGCAACATGATAAGGCGTGCCGGCAAAGGCTTTTCGCCCGGTTCCCGCTGCGGAATTAACCACATTAAACATGCCCCGTTTCGCAGCATCCCAATAAGCCTGTTTCGGCTCATTAATATCCGAATAAAGCAAAGGATCTTTATACGGCGCTATCGTTGCGCCTTCAATCATATTTAATAAATGGGGCGTATTTACTTTACCGTTATTCACCAGTATCGCAGTGGCTTTGGCAACCTGAAGAGGCGTTGCGGTCCAATAACCCTGACCGATACCGACGGAAATGGTATCGCCTTGCACCCAAGGCTTTTTATAACGCTTCTGTTTCCACTCTCGTGTCGGCATATTAGCTGCCGTTTCTTCTTGAATTTCAATGCCGGTCGGCAAACCGAACCCAAAACGCTGCATCCAATCGGATAACCGATCAATGCCCATGTTATAGGCGATCTGATAGAAATAGGTATCGGCAGATTCTGTAATGGCCTTATTTAAATCCAAATAACCGTGGCCGCTTTTCTTCCAGTCTCGGAAGCGTTTTGTCGTATTCGGTAAAACCCAGTAGCCCGGGTCGAAAATGGTCGTGCTCGAGGTAATGACCTTTTCCTCTTGAGCCGCGACGGCAATAAAAGGTTTCACCGTTGACGCCGGCGGATAAATGCCCTGCACAGCACGGTTGTATAGCGGACGAGCCGGATCATTTAACAAAGTGCGGTAGTTTTCCGCCGAGATTCCATCTACAAATAAATTATTGTCATAACTTGGCGTCGAAACCATGGCCAAAACACTGCTATCCTTCGGATCCAAAACAACAATCGCCCCTTTCTGCCCCGCCAGCAAATTGGTAATGTAGCGCTGTAATTCAAGATCGATGGTTAAATGAATACTTTTTCCGTCGACCGCAGGCTCTTCGCGCAATTTACGAATGACTTTGCCGCGATTATTGATTTCAACTTCTTCAAAGCCCGTTGAACCGTGTAATTGCTCTTCGTAGTAACGCTCTATGCCCAACTTTCCAATATCCGTTGTTCCCGCATAATTGGTGAATTTTTCCGCTTTTTTTAAACGCTCGACATCTTTATCGTTAATTTTCCCTACATAGCCCAAAATGTGCGTCATCGGCTCGCCGTAAAGGTAATGGCGTTTAAAATAAGGGCGAATGTCAATGCTCGGGAAACGGTGCTGATTAACGGCGAAACGTGCCATTTGTTCTTCCGTTAAGTTAGCTTTTAGTAAAATAGGCGTATAGCGTGTGCTGCGTCGGCGCGCTTTCATAAACGCATCGATTTCTTGCTCCGTTAAGCCGACAATATCATTAAGTTCTTCAAAAGTGCGGTCTAAATTTTCGGTTTTTTCAGGCACGATATACAACCCGAAAAACGTTAAGTTTTCAGCCAGTAACTGACCGTAGCGATCATAAATCAACCCGCGTGTCGGCGGTAGCGGCAGTAATTTAATGCGATTACCGTTGGAACGGGTTTGATACAAATTATGATTGGTTATTTGCAAATGAAAAAGATTGACGATTAAAACAGCACTTAAAATTAATACCCCTAAGAATGAAACTAAAGTGCGGCGCGCAAAAAGATTACGTTCCGATTTTTTATCCTGCAAGACATTGCTTGTCGGCGCCAAAAAAAGATGCTTTAGATTCATGAAACCAGATTTACTCTCGATGATAAGGATGATTAACGGTTAACGACCAGGCGCGATATAAACTTTCCGCCACAATGATACGAACCAGCGGGTGAGGCAGCGTGAGCGGCGATAGCGACCAGCTTTCTTCTGCGGCAGACTTACATTCCGGCGACAATCCTTCCGGCCCGCCGATTAAAAGACAAATATCCCGTCCGTCATTTTTCCATTCGTCAAAGCGCCGAGCAAGCTGAGAGGTTGTTAACGGCCGGCCGGGAATGTCGAGTGAAATGATTTTGCTTTTGCCGCAGGCAGCGAGCATCGCCCGGCCTTCCTGTGCCAAAATTCGCTGAATATCGGCATTTTTCCCGCGTTTTCCCGCTGCAATTTCAATTAATTCAAAAGGAATATCTTTGGGAAAACGGCGACGATATTCTTCGAAACCGATCATCACCCAATCGGGCATTTTTGTTCCTACGGCAACCAACGTTATTTTCACAAACGGTCTCCAAAATGACTGGATTAGCCCCAAAGTTTTTCCAACTGATACAACTCACGGGCTTCTCGCTGCATGATATGCACAATAGCCTGCCCTAGATCGACGACGATCCAATCGGCGGATTCTTTTCCTTCATGGCCAAAGGTTTCGATACCGGCTTTTTTACATTCGGCAATTAAATTTTCTGCCATGGCGGAAACCTGGCGGCTTGAAGTGCCCGTACAAACAATCATGCTGTCAGTCACGGAGGATTTCCCTTTCACATCAAAATGAAGAATATCCGTGCCCTTTAAATCATTTAGTTTTTCTAAAATAAACTCAACTAACGACATAATTATCCCTATTCAAAAAGTGACTGATTCTATCACTGAATAGCGCTAAGAACCAGTGCGCGCCTAAGATTTCGACAAAACGAAAAGGATTTGAACACTTTTTTCTTGCCTAATTAACAAATCTCCCTAAAATTGACCGCACTTTTACCTAAAATCACACAATGCAAGGATAAAAAATGAAAAAATTTGCAATGGTTTTTCCGGGACAAGGTTCCCAGTCGGTAGGGATGCTTGCCGAATTGGCTGCAGAATACCCGATCGTGACCAAAACCTTCAAACAAGCGTCCGACGCGCTGGGTTATGACTTGTGGCATTTGACGCAACAAGGCCCGACAGAGGAACTTAATAAAACGTGGCAAACGCAGCCTGCACTTTTAGCCGCTTCCGTCGCCATTTATCGTGTGTGGCAGGAAAAATATCCCCAATTCAAACCGACGGCGATGGCCGGACATAGTTTAGGGGAATATTCCGCTTTAGTTTGTGCGGGAGCGTTGGATTTTCAAGAGGCGATTAAATTAGTGGCGTTGCGTGGTAAGCTCATGCAGCAAGCCGTTCCGGAAGGCACAGGTGCGATGTATGCGATTATCGGATTAAACAATGAGACGATTATTAATGCATGCAAACAAGCCGAACAAGGCGAAGTGGTTTCGGCGGTTAATTTTAACTCGCCGGGTCAAGTCGTTATCGCCGGCGCCAAAGCCGCAGTTGAGCGAGCGGCGGCATTATGTAAAGCGGCGGGAGCAAAACGCGCGTTACCGTTGGCCGTCAGCGTGCCTTCCCATTGTGAACTCATGAAACCGGCGGCGGAGCAATTGGCTAATGCCTTAGCCGGTATTGCTATTAATGCACCTGAAATCGCCGTAATCAATAATGTCGATGTTCGTGTCGAATCGGAAAGTACACAAATTTGTACCGCACTTGTGCGCCAATTGTACAGCCCTGTTCGTTGGACGGAAACGGTAGAGAAAATGGCACAGGACGGCATTGAAATATTGGTCGAAATCGGCCCGGGTAAAGTGTTAAATGGCCTGACAAAACGGATTATCGCCGAATTACAAGCCGTTTCGGTCAATGACACCACTTCGTTAAACGCTATTGAAGACGCATTAAAATAAGGAAAAAATATGCAACGTAAAATCGCTTTAGTGACCGGCGCCACGCGCGGAATCGGTCGTGCAATCGCTCAAGAATTAGCCGACCAAAATGTTTTTGTCATTGGTACGGCAACTTCTGAAAAAGGCGCCGACGCTATCTCGGCGTATCTTGGTGAAAAAGGGACCGGTTTGGTCTTGAATGTTGCCGATAAACTATCCATCGAAACAACATTAACCCAAATCAATGAGAAATTCGGCGATATTGATATTTTAGTCAATAATGCCGGAATTACGCGCGACAATTTATTAATGCGCATGAAAGAAGAAGAGTGGTTCGATATTATGCAAACCAATTTAACCTCTGTCTTTTATCTTTCTAAAGCGCTCCTGCGGTCAATGATGAAAAAACGTTTCGGACGTATTATTACTATCGGTTCGGTGGTCGGTTCAATGGGCAATCCGGGACAATCCAACTATTGCGCAGCAAAAGCCGGGCTCATCGGTTTTTCTAAAGGATTGGCAAAAGAAGTGGCTTCGCGCGGCATTACCGTAAATGTCGTCGCACCGGGTTTTATCGCAACGGACATGACCGAAGTATTAACGGAAGAACAAAAATCCGGCATTCTTTCTAATGTGCCCGCCGGTCGCCTCGGCGAACCGAAGGACATCGCTAAAGCGGTGGCCTTTTTGGCGTCCGATGATGCCGGCTATATTACCGGCACAACGTTGCATGTCAACGGCGGATTATACATGGGCTAATGATTACTGTGATGGAGAAGTGCGGTTGATTTTTTTGAAATTATGTAAAAGTCACTCAGAGCTGAAATCACGGTAACTGAACCTGAAAGGAAGTAAGTGATTTCAGTAACGCCATGCACAAAACTCGTTCTCCAACAAGCTCGGCAACCGTTTTGTGCATTTGTTACATAATAGAGCCAATTTTAACCGCACTTTACTCAGGGCAAGCCTGAAACAATTAAGGATTACGTCTAAATTTACTGAAGTCCGGCGCGCGTTTTTCATTAAATGCATTACGGCCTTCCTGACCTTCCTCCGTCATATAAAATAACATGGTCGCATTGCCGGCAAGCTCCTGTAATCCCGCCTGTCCGTCACAATCCGCATTCAACGCCGCTTTCAAACAACGTAAAGCAATCGGGCTGTTGCGTAGCATTTCACGGCACCAGCGCACGGTTTCCTTTTCCAATTCGGCATAAGGGACAACCGTATTAACTAATCCCATTTCTAATGCTTCTTGCGCGTTGTATTGGCGACATAAGAACCAGATTTCACGTGCTTTTTTCTGACCGACAATACGCGCCATGTAGCTGGCGCCCCAGCCGCCGTCAAAAGAACCGACTTTCGGGCCGGTTTGTCCATAAATCGCATTATCGGCCGAAATCGTCAAATCACACAGCATATGTAACACATGCCCGCCGCCAATCGCGTATCCTGCCACCATTGCCACTACCGGTTTCGGGCAGGAACGAATATCGCGTTGAAAATCCAGCACATTTAAGTGATGTACGCCACTATCGTCTTTATAGCCGCCGTAATCACCACGTACTTTTTGATCGCCGCCGGAACAGAAAGCTTTTTCGCCTTCGCCCGTTAATACGATGACACCGATATTTTCATCAAAACGGGCGTCAGCAAATGCATTAATCATTTCTTTGACGGTTTGAGGACGAAACGCATTGCGTACCTCCGGGCGGTTAATAGTGATTTTTGCAATGCCGTCCGTCGATTTGTGGTAACGAATGTCGGCGTAGCCTTCACTGCAATCGAGCCATTCAACGGGCGCATATAAAATGTCATCTTTTGGATTTTGCATATCGGATTCTCTCGCATAATAAAAAGTGCGGTCATTATAGCGGAAGTTTTACCAATCAAGAACAGAAAATCGCATTCCGCTTTATCCCCATGCATTTTGTTGTTAGAATTTTGCTGCTATTTTTCTCATTTTTCGCATAAGGATTTTAAAGTGAAAAAATCGATTATTTTTTACACAGCTTGGATGTTGTCGAGCTGTTCTTTATTTGCTCAGGCACCCAATGAATCGCCCATCCCGGGCGAGTATGCCGGCGCGGATTATATTTTAGCCGATAAGGACGCCAAACGGTGGGTCATTGCCAGCCAACAGGCAGAACAATGTATTTACCCGACATTAACACGCATTCAACAAGCGCATTTTTCTAAAGAGGACAACTATATTCATTCGCAATATGTCTTTTTTTACCCGCTAGAAGAAATTATCGGCGAACAATATGTGAAAATGATTCAGAATGATGAAAAATCAATGGGTTATGCCACTTATCTGTTTAAGAAATTCAAAGCGGAAGGAGATCAAAAAATCGACTCGATGGATGACGTGACTTGTCAGCGCTTACAGGTCAATGCCCGTGATGATCTTGCTGTGGTTAAAGGGCAATATAAAAGCGGCATGCAGGATGAGAAAAAGAACGAAGGCGCACAGAACACGGATGGCGTCGCCACGAATCAAAATAAATTTTTCTTTGACATCATAAAATGGGGTTCTATGTTCCTGCTCTAGCGGTCGGTTTTGCCGTGCTAAACTACCGCCTTATACCGAAATCGGTGCAAGGCGGTGAAATAAAATAACAAGCCACTTATACGATTTCATCCTGATCATGATGATTCATTTTCAATCTGGCAAAATAATCTCGCGTTTCTTCAATGACCACTTTTCGCAAACCGATTAATGCAATCAAATTCGGAAATGCCATTAAGCCGTTCACAATATCCGCCAGAATCCAAATTAGATTTAATTGCAGGAAAGAACCTATGCCGACTAAAGCAATAAAGATCACGCGATAAAACTTAATGCCGCGGATACCGATCAAGTACACAAAGCAACGCTCGCCATAATAACACCAACCTAAAATTGTCGTAAAAGCAAAGAAGAGCAAGCCGACAGTAACAATTGTCGCTCCGACGGATGTCCCCAATCCTTGCGCAAAGGCATAATTGGTCGCTGCCGCGCCAGCGATTTCACTGTTCTGCCATACACCGGTCAAGACCAATACAATGCCCGTCATCGAACAAACGATGATTGTGTCCAAAAAAGTCCCGGTCATGGAAATTAAACCTTGTCGAACCGGTTCTTTGGTTTGCGCTGCCGCCGCGGCAATGGGCGCACTACCCAATCCTGACTCGTTAGAAAAAATCCCTCTCGCCACGCCGGATTGAATCGCTTTCATTACTGTAAAACCAATTGCCCCGCCCAGTGCCGCTTGCGGGTCAAAGGCGCTATGAATAATCAGTGCCAATACAGCCGGAACCTGTGCCCAATTCAGAATCAAGATGACCAATGACGTCGCTACATATAAAATTGCCATAAACGGTACAATTACCGAAGAAGCCGTTGCAATACGTTTCACGCCGCCTAAAATAATCATCGCGACCAAAAGTGTTACCACAAGTGCGGTCAAAATGACCGGAATATTAAAGGTATCTTCCATCGCATGCGTAATGGCGTTCACTTGCGGAAATGTGCCGATACCGAAAAACGCGACTAATATGCCAAATACGGCGAATAATCTCGCCAGCCATTTCAGCCCGAGGCCGCGCTCAATATAATACATCGGGCCGCCTGCCATAAAACCGTTTTTATCGCGCACGCGATATTTTACCGCCAATAAGCATTCGGCATACTTAGTCGCCATACCAAGCAGAGCGACCAGCCACATCCAAAAAATAGCACCCGGCCCGCCGGCTTGTACCGCCGTTGCCACACCGACAATATTGCCTGTACCGATTGTTGCGGCCAAAGCCGTGCAAAGCGCCTGAAAAGAGGACACGTCGCCTTTTCCGCCCGCATTGTCTTTTTTAAATAAATAGGCCAATGCTCGCGGCAAATGTACGATTTGAATAAACCCGAGGCGTAAAGTGAGATAAAGCCCCGTTCCGGATAATAAGATCAATAACGGCGGCCCCCAAATAAAGGCATCGACCGCAGCTAAAATAGTCTCTATTGACATTTTGATTCCTCGTTACAACTGAGCAAAAACTCAACAATACAAGGAGACAAAAAGAATGCGATAAATAAAGAAAAGAAAAATACCGTCGTGTCTTTTAGCCCCTGTCCTTTTGCCTGAGCGTTTGAAAAGCGGCGAAAAATGACCGCTCTTTTGCGCCTTCGGCGTCCCAATACGTCATATTTGGGATCTCTCCAAGGGTTCGTCCGATAACAGTCCCCGCCATCGCACCTGAAAGATTTACCTCGTCGGTGTGGGGTCGATTCCCCACTCTCCAGCTACCTTCATCCGAACATCCGACAAAATCATCAGATTTTGCCAAGCTTGAAAAAGCACGCGGATTTTACCAAATTTTCCCTTTTTTCTCAACGGTGACGGGGGCAAGGGGATAAGGCGGGGTAGAAAGTGCGGTCAAATTTTAGTGAATTTTGCAATTCATCGCCAATTCGGTAGACGTTTTTAACCTAATACGACCTCTAAAATCATCATGATAGAAAAAACGCATTAAAAAACGCAAACCATGATTTGGCTTGCGTTTTAATTTAAAGTGACAATCAGTTAAAGGCTTTCGGTAAAAGTACGTGTAATCACATCACGTTGTTGTTCCGGCGTTAAGGAATTAAAACGAACGGCATAACCGGAAACACGAATAGTTAATTGCGGATATTTATCCGGATTATTGACAGCGTCTTCCAATGTTTCGCGACGCAATACGTTCACGTTTAAATGCTGTCCTCCTTCAACTTTTACTGTCGGCGCCACATTGACCGGAAGCTCGCGATATTCGATTTTACCTAACTCATTAATCGCAACGACCTGATCTTCCTGATAACCGTCTTTTGCGCATAAGCAACGCGCTTCGTTCGTTTCATTATCGAATAACCAGAATGAGTTTAATAAATTATCATTTGCGGCTTGTGTAATTTGAATACCTTTAATCATAAGTGCCTCCTGTGTTGGCATTTGAATTTAAACTGGCTAAATTTTATCAAATAATTTTTCTCTTTCCAATTCTTTTGAGGCAAATCAAAAATAAATTTCACCGATTTATAAGTAAAATTAATTTAAATTAATTTTATAAAAAGGAAGAATTCAAGTAATTGTATTTCCTGTTTGAAGGATAAATTGAAGAATAAAACATCATTTTTTATAACCGCACTTTTGATTATAATAGGTAAAAAACGGCTAATTAGGCAAATTATGAAGACCTGGACAGATGTTATCGGCAAAGAAAAAACGCAATCTTATTTTCAACATATTCTGCAGCAAGTGCATGCGGCGCGATTGGCGGGCAAAATCGTTTACCCTCCTCAAGAAGAGGTTTTTAATGCGTTTAAATTAACGCCTTTTGAAAATATAAGAGCGGTCATTTTGGGGCAAGATCCTTACCATGGGCCGAATCAGGCGCATGGTTTGGCCTTTTCGGTCAAACCCGGCGTGGCGACGCCGCCTTCTTTACTAAATATTTACAAAGAACTTGGCACAGATATTGCCGGCTTTCAGATGCCTAATCACGGATACTTGGTTAAGTGGGCCGAGCAAGGCGTTCTGTTACTTAACACGGTGTTGACGGTTGAACGTGGGCTTGCGCACTCTCATGCCAATTTAGGTTGGGAGACTTTCACTGATCGCGTTATCGCCGCGGTTAATACCCACCGGCAAAATGTGGTTTTTTTATTATGGGGCAGCCACGCACAAAAAAAAGGTCAATTTATTGACCGTACCCGCCATTTGGTCTTAACCGCAGCGCACCCCTCTCCGCTATCCGCCTATCGCGGCTTTTTCGGATGCCGCCATTTCTCTCACACAAATGCTTATTTACGGCAACATGACATGTCTGAGATTGATTGGCAAGTATAATGGCTTAATTCAAACGAAAACGCTTAGCAAAGCGACCGCACTTTTCGCCATAACGTAGAAGTATTACGTATAAAACACAATAACTTCATCCAAATCACAAAATCATCTTGACCAATTTATCCGCTTTTACGCGGGCAAATTTTTTCAAAAGCTGCTGCACGGGGAGCGGATATTGGTCGAAGGCATCCAGTTGATTAAAATCCGTTAAAACGGTGGTGTGGCGGCGAATATGCTCGAGCTCAGTTTCCGCCGTGTCGCGGAGGGTTTGTTTCGGATCGTGAATCAATAAGCCGTTTTCAGCGTCCAGACGCCATGCACGAGGGTTTAAGTTATTGCCCGTTAACAATATAAATCGGTTATCGACCCAAACGCCTTTTAAGTGATAGCTATTTTCACCGTCTTTCCACAAACGAACCGTCAGCAAACCTTGTTCTATTTCCGCTGCAAATTTTTGGCAAAAACGACGCAAATTACTTTCGTATAAATAAGGCAACGCCCCCGCCATTTTGAACGGTTTATCCGGCGGAATATAAAAATCATTGGCGATTTTATCACCGACAATAATTTCGATCTTTTTACCTTGATGCAGCAATTTCGTGAGTTTTTGTTGTAATGTGCGCGGAAAATTAAAATAAGGCGTACAAATGGTCAATTTTTCCTGCACCAATAAAAACAAATCTTCAATCACGCGATTGAGCCGATTGCTTCCCGCCCCTAAACCGAAAAGCGGCGAAACGCTTAAAACATCGGAAAAATCGGCCGCACTTTGACATCGATAATTGCCGTGAGCGGCTAATTTTTTACGATAAGCGCGAATTTCCGCCCGAATTTCTTTGGTGGCCGGACAGGCATATTCCAGCGCATGAACGACACTATCATCGAGTAAGTAGTCGTTAATAAAATTGACCATCGTATCGGCTAACGGCGCGCTGGTGATTTTTTGATAGCGGTCATAACGATATTTATTTTGCTGTTGAAGATAGACATTATTTATGCTGGCGCCGCTGTATAGTACCGTGTCGTCAAAAATAAAGCCTTTAATATGCAGCACGCCAAATACTTCACGAGTATTAATCGGCACACCAAAAAAGAAAGGCGCATCGTCGCCGGGTTGATAACTTCGGCGTTGTTCGCCATACCAATCGGCATTGGTCGCGGATTTTTCCTCACCGAGCAAATTGCGTTGCGCGCGGTGCCAATCCACGAAAATTTTAATATCAAGTTCGGGACGAGCCTGTTTTGCGCGATAAATTTCGTTGAGAATTTCCTGACCGGCTTCGTCTTTTTGCCAATAAAGCGCGGTGATATAAATGCGTTTTTGTGCATTTCTAATTAAGTCGATAATTTGCGTTTTAAACTCTGCCGGGCCGAATAGAAAAGTAACTTGTTCGCCTTGTAGTGGGATAAACGGCAATTTTTTCAAACGCCGTTCCGCGCGTTTTGCTTTATTTAATAACATAACTTATTCCAACCGTTGTACGAATGGGTTAGTCTACAATATTTCTTTTAAGATGGTTAGAAAAAATCATTCTTTTGGTTATAATGACGGCTGTTTTACCCTTATTTAGTCTATTTATTAGACGATCGAAGCCGAAAGGCAATCTGAAATCTTATCGTGCGAGTCCATACTATGACCAAGAAATCCGCCCCAGCCCGTTTCCAATCAAACACCGATAAAACCTTTCGTGAACGTTATGTCGGCGATAAATCATCCCGAAATCGACCGCACTTTAGCGCCTCAAAGCCGGCGTCATCAACCTCTCCTTCCCAATCCCGCTACGCCGCGCAATCCGTTGCCGAGCCGACGTCATCTTTAACGTTAAATCGTGCTAACGGTGTCTCGGGTACCGTTGAAGTCACGGTAAAACGCTCGGAAAATAAGTCGAAAGAAAAAAAGACCGGGCCGCTTTCGCCGCGCGCGCCTGAGAAAATTAAGAAAAATCGAGCGGAAGAAATGAAAGTATGCGGCGAAAACGCCTGTTCGGCGTTATTTGCCGAACGGCCGGAAAGCATCGTTCGGGTTTGGACAACCGTGACTATGGCTCATCGGGCGGGCGATTTATTTCGTTATTTAGCGGCAAACAAAAAAGTCTATCATGTGGTGGAGTCGGCCGAACTGGCATTAGTTAGCGGAACCGAACATCATGGCGGCATTTGTATGTTGGTTAAAAAACCGCATGCCTTTACGTTGTCCGGCTATTTAAGTGTTCCTCATCAACAAGATTGTTTAATTTTTCTTAATGGGGTTAATAATGCCCAAAATATAGGCGGAATATTACGCACCTGCGCTTTTTTCGGCATTAAAAATATTGTGACGGAAAATACGGAAATGCTGTATTCCTCAACAGCGTGCCGGATTGCCGAAGGCGGCGCCGAATATATTCGCGCGCTGGAAGCCAAAAACGACGGACAGGCGCTGGAAATGCTACGTCAAGCCGGTTACCGAATCGTACATATTTCAACCGGTCATGAAACGATTAAACATCGAACAACCACACTGGATAAGATGCTATTTGAGAAAAAAACCGTGTTTGTGTTAAGCGAAAGTACAACCGCGCACTTGGCTTCTCCGCAAGATACCGTTGTTCGTTTTGCGGTGGGCGGCCCGATTAAAAACGGATTGAACGTGGCCGTGAATGCGGGAATTTTATTGGCAAAGTGGTATACAAATAATTAAACGGCATAAAATTAAGACTAATTTGCCGACGCGGCAAATTTTAAATAAAACGTGTTTGTCAGGGCGATAAATTCATCCGTGTATCGGTTCTTTTCATTGTAAATAACCAATCGTTCCTTTTGTTTGCATGTATTGTTGCGACTAAAGGTCAGCAACATTCGCTGCGGCGATTTGCCGCTTTTTGTGATCACATCCGTTTGTTTAATGCAAAAAAGTGCGGTCGATTTTATCAATGTTTCAGCGGCGTCATAGGGCAGTATAAAACTGATTTTGCCGTTTTCCGCGAGGCAGGATTGCGCCCAATCAAGCCAATCCGAGTGGACATTTTGAATGACGCGTGCCAGTTTCCGTTCATCGCTTTTACAAGCTACACCCGATGGATAATAGGGCGGATTTGATACGATTAAATCGAATTTTTCGTCGGTTTGACGAACGAATGTTTGAATATCTTGCCGAACGACCCGAATACGCGTCTGCCATGGAGAATCATTCACGTTTTGTTGTGCCTGTCGTGCTGCGGCGGCGTTGAGTTCAACCGCGCTTAGGCGGCAGGCGGGATGGCTGCGCTGCGCCAACATTAAAGCAATCAACCCCGTTCCGGTGCCCATGTCTAAAATATGTCGACAATGCGCAACATCCGCCCATGCGCCGAGCAATACGCCGTCCGTTCCCACTTTCATGGCGCAATATTGTTGGTTTATACGAAATTGTTGGAAAGTAAAACTACTCATAAAATATCTCAGAAATCGACCGCACTTTCAGATATAATCACGGCCGATTTTAACAAAATATCCTATCATGATGAATCTACCTCAATTTGAAGACTTAGACCTTTCTCCCGAATTACTCAAAGCCGTTGAAAAAAAAGGCTATCGACGCCCGACATCAATTCAACAAGAAGCGATACCGGCCATTATGGAAGCACGGGATGTTCTGGGCTCCGCCCCAACCGGCACGGGAAAAACAGCCGCTTTCTTATTGCCCGCCTTACAGCATTTGCTGGACTCTCCGCGCCGTAAGCCCGGCCCCCCTCGTATTTTAATTCTTACGCCGACTCGCGAACTGGCTATACAGGTGGCGGAACAAGCGGAAGAATTAGCTCAATTTACGCATTTGGCTATTGCGACGATTACCGGCGGCGTAGCGTATCAAAATCACGGCGAAGTGTTTAATTCTAACCAGGATTTGGTGGTGGCTACGCCGGGGCGTTTGTTGCAATACATTAAAGAAGAAAATTTTGATTGCCGCGCAGTCGAAATGTTGATTTTTGACGAAGCGGATCGGATGTTGCAAATGGGATTTGGTCAAGATGCGGAAAAAATTGCGGCCGAAACCCGCTGGCGTAAACAAACTTTATTATTTTCGGCAACCCTTGAAGGCGAATTGCTGATCGATTTTGCCGATCGTTTGTTACATGAACCGGTAAAAATTGATGCCGAAGCCAGTCGCCGTGAACGCAAGAAAATCAATCAGTGGTATTATCATGCCGACAGTAAAGAACATAAAATTAAACTATTGGCTCGCTTCATTGAAACGGAAGAGGTAACGCGCGGTTTGATTTTTGTCCGTCGGCGGGAAGAGGTGCGGGATCTTTCCGATACTTTACGTAAACGCGGTATTCGTTCCGCTTATTTAGAAGGCGGAATGGCGCAAACTCAGCGCAATAATGCGATTGATAAATTGAAATCAGGTATTGTTACGGTACTCGTCGCGACGGATGTTGCAGCACGCGGAATTGATATTGATGACGTGAGTCATGTCATGAACGTTGATTTGCCTTATAGTGCGGATACTTATTTGCATCGTATCGGGCGAACTGCTCGCGCGGGCAAAAAAGGAACGGCAGTCTCTTTTGTCGAAGCGCATGATTATAAGTTGCTCGGTAAAATTAAACGTTATACCGAGACACTTTTAAAATCCCGTATTCTTGATGGCCTGGAACCGCGCACAAAACCACCAAAAGACGGGGAGAGAAAATCGATTTCTAAAAAACAAAAAACGCGGTTAAAAGAAAAGCAGGAAAATAAGAGAAAAACGGAGAAAAAAGTCAAGTTGCGTCACAAAGATACCAAAAATATCGGCAAACGACGTAAACCTCGTGAAGATAACGACTGACAATATTATGTTGAGTTGAAAAAAATGTCGCACGGAACGATTAACGTGTTGAGGGGAATAACCGGATAAAAACTAGGCGGCTATTAGAAGCCGCCTTAAGATTATTGATTGTTTTGTACGTAATCAATTGCAGATTGAACAGTCGTAATTTTTTCGGCTTCCTCATCAGGAATTTCAATATCAAATTCCTCTTCTAAAGCCATTACTAATTCAACCGTATCTAAAGAATCCGCACCTAAATCCTCAACAAAAGAAGCTTCCGGTTTTACATCTTCTTCTTTAACACCCAATTGTTCAACGATGATTTTTTTCACGCGTTCTTCAATACTCATTTGTTTTTCCTATTTGTTGTTTTAACTCACTCTGGAGCAGTTAGTGTATGTATTTTTAAAAAAGTTGCAAGTTCTCACTGGTTATACCACGAAAATCACAATTAATAAAAACACATACCGAGAAAGTAATTACGTATCCTTGCATACGCTCAAGGCGTAATCAAGCTACAATGCCGTGCTATTTTACCACTCTCTTATTTTTTTGGCTATGGGTTTATGCAAACTTCAACTAAAGTGTTAAAATAAAGCACTTTTTATTTTAACCGCACGTTATTATGGTACTCTTCACTGCTGAATTTACTCAGACATTACCCTTACTTGGAATGTTTATTGTTTGCTTGTTTTTATCCCATTTTTTATTAAAACCGATAAAAGTACTATCCGAGTCGGCTTTGAAGAGAACTTCTCCTTTAGATGGACTACGTGGGATTCTGGCACTATCCGTTTTGGTTCACCATTTTTATATCACCTACATGTGGAAAACCGGTATAGGTTGGATTCCACCTTCAATTGATTATCTCAATAATTTGGGCACAATGTCAGTGTCTTTTTTCTTCTTGATCACAGCATTCCTTTTTCTATCAAAAATTAATGATAATGCCAAACAACAAACAACAAACAACAAACAACAAACAACTATAAATTGGAAAATTCTATTTAAATCTCGTTTTAAACGTATTTTACCCATGTATTTTTTCATTGTCATGGCTATCACAATAATAACGGTAAATATTATACCTACAGAATCTTATAATAAATCACAGTTATTCCATTTCTTACAAAGATGGTTATTATTCCAAGGCGCTGATCTCGCTGGTTTTCATGCTGGTTTTATTATTTCTCATGTGCAATGGACACTAATTTATGAATGGGGATTTTATTTTAGCCTACCTGCAATTTACGTTCTCTGGCAGCAACGTAAAGCCCCTATTATCTTAGTCATAACCACTATTTTTATTGCTTATTTTTGTATTCATAATACTGTTTCACATATGTATTGGCTCTTTGCATTAGCTTTACCTAGCGTAGTTCTTAAAGAGCCATTGAAGTTATTTGTTGAAAAACATAATAAATACCTGCATCCTGTTATGTTATTAATTTTTATTTATACTTTCTTTTATACAAAAGGTTATTCAGCAGAGCAAATGATTTGCACCGCTTCGTTATTTAGCTTTATTTCAAATGGATATAGCTTTGGAGGAATATTAAATACAATGGGATTGAGAAAATTAGGTGAAATCAGCTTTAGTTTATATTTAAGTCATGGCATTTTCCTCTACTTATTTTTCTCAATATTAAATATTTACGATTTTAATACGAATAATTTTTCCGAATATATGCATTATTTCCCTTTTGTTTTCTTTATTTCAGTCGCCAGCTCATTAATAACTTATAAATTGATTGAACGCCCATTTCTGGCGAAATAGTTACATAGGTTATATGTTAGCTAATTTTTAGCTCAACACGGATAAATATGAACAAAAAAGTTAATCTTTATCGCTATTCCGTTCCCCTACAAAGTCGATTAATTTTGCGCGGAAGTGATTTACCGCGGCGTGAAGGTCTGTTGGTGCGGATTCAATGCCGGGATCGCGAAGGCTGGGGAGAAATTGCCCCTTTGCCGGGATTTAGCCATGAAAATATCGAAACTGCCACGAAACAAACCGCACTTTGGTTGGAGGCATGGAATCAAAGTCGCGCTCAAAATCGACGACTCCCCTTCGCCGGCTTGTCGCCTTCGGTGGCGTTCGGATTAAGTTGTGCACTGGCCGAAATGCAAAATCAACTTCAACGGGAAGGCAATTATCAAACCGTCTCTCTTTATACGAACGATGTAAACGAATTCAATTCGTCCGAATCGGGGAAGACGGTAAAACTTAAAGTGGCTTCAAATCCCCATGAGGCGATGCGGGAAGGGCAATATATTAATGAAATTTTGCAGACAAATTCCCATTTGTCAGTACGTTTAGATGCTAATCGTCGTTGGAATTTAACGCAGGCATTAATTTTTGCCGAGCAGATTACACCTGCAGCGCGAACGCGAATTCAATTTATCGAAGAACCTTGCCTCACAGCGTCGCAAAGCCGTCAATTCGCTTTGCAAACCGCGCTTCCTATTGCGTGGGACGAAACGGTGCGAGAGGCAAAGTTTCAACCGGTAGCAGAACCTTTTCTGGTAGCAATTGTACTGAAACCAACATTGATTGGCTCGTTGTCAGATTGCATCTATTTGATTAAACGGGCGCAGCAGTGCGGTTTACAGGTTGTAATCAGTTCGGCAATTGAATCAAGTTTCGGTCTGACCCAATTGGCTCGCATTGCTGCACAATATACGGCCTCTACTGCGCCGGGCTTGGATACATTGAATTTAATGGCATTTCAGCTTGTGCGTATGTGGCCGAATAGTGCGCTGCCTGTCGTCGGATTAGACGATTCGTCGGTTATCACTAAGTTGATTTAGAGATTCGACCACCCATAACGAAAAAAACGCTATAATGAAAGGAAACTAAAAGGATAGAATATGTCGCGAAAATTCCGTATTTTATTGCTAAATGGCCCCAATCTGAACATGTTAGGTGCTCGCGAACCACAACATTACGGCAGCCTTTCTCTTTCTGCCATTGAGGCGAATATGCAGGCTTTGGCCAAAAGAAATAATGTCGAATTGGTTTGCTTTCAAAGTAATAGCGAAGAAAAGTTAATCGAACAAATCCACCATAATTTTAAACAGGCGGATTTTATTATTATCAATCCCGCCGCCTTTACGCATACCAGCGTAGCGTTGCGTGACGCATTACTGGCGGTGGCGATTCCTTTTGTTGAAATTCATTTATCCAATGTGCATAAACGCGAACCTTTTCGCCATCATTCTTATTTTAGTGATGTGGCGGAAGGGGTGATTTGCGGATTGGGCGCTCAAGGTTATGAATATGCGTTTGAATTCGCCCTGACATTTTTGGCTAAAAAAGCATAATTTTTGCTTATTTTCATAGAAAATGACAGAATGTTGTCGCCAAATTCACAAATTTCAGGTAACCTTTCAGGCGAAAAAGTCAGTTAAAAATGACCGCACTTTTAATAAAAAGTGCGGTCGAAATTTCATTATTTTAGGAAGAGCATATGGACATTCGTAAAATCAAAAAACTCATTGAATTAGTGGAAGAATCCGGCATTACGGAATTGGAAGTCTCGGAAGAAGAGGGTTCTGTACGCATTAGCCGGGCAACCGTTGCTGCGCCGGCGACAGTGCAATATAGCGCGCCGGTCGTTTCCGCCCCTGTAGCGCCGGCACCGGTTGCGAATCCTACCGCGTCGGCGCCGTCAGTTGCCGGTTCGGTTGAAAACGAATTATCCGGTCATGTGGTTCGTTCTCCGATGGTGGGAACTTTTTATCGCAGCCCAAGCCCTGAGGCAAAAGCGTTTGTTGAGGTGGGGCAATCGGTAAAAGTCGGCGATGCCCTTTGTATCGTCGAAGCGATGAAAATGATGAATCGAATTGAGGCGGATAAAGCCGGTGTAGTAAAAGCGATTTTGATTGAAGACGGTGCGCCTGTGGAATTTGATGAGCCTTTAATTGTAATTGAATAAATTGATTGTAAATGGTGACAAGTTCACCATTTTATTTTAATAAACGGAATATGTTATGTTAGAAAAAGTTGTCATTGCCAACCGCGGCGAGATTGCATTGCGTATTTTGCGTGCATGTAAAGAGTTAGGCATTAAAACCGTTGCCGTCCATTCTACTGCCGATCGCGAGTTAAAACACGTTTTGCTTGCTGATGAAACGGTTTGTATCGGCCCTGCGCCTTCAACGAAAAGTTATCTGAACATTCCGGCGATTATTGCCGCCGCTGAAGTGACTGGTGCTGACGCGATTCATCCGGGATACGGTTTCCTTTCCGAAAATGCCGATTTTGCCGAGCAAGTTGAACGTTCCGGCTTTACGTTTATTGGTCCGACCGCTGACGTTATTCGCTTGATGGGCGATAAAGTGTCAGCCATTAATGCGATGAAAAAAGCAGGCGTACCTTGTGTACCGGGTTCTGATGGTCCGCTAAGTTCGGATATTAAGAAAAATAAAGAAATTGCTAAGCGTATCGGCTATCCAATTATTATCAAGGCTTCCGGTGGCGGTGGCGGCCGTGGTATGCGTGTCGTGCGCAATGAAGAGTCGTTGGAAGAATCGATTGCCATGACGAAAGCAGAAGCAAAAGCGGCATTTAATAACGACATGGTTTATATGGAGAAGTATTTGGAAAATCCGCGCCATGTTGAAATTCAAGTCATTGCCGATACCCACGGTAACGCCGTGTATCTTGCTGAACGTGATTGCTCTATGCAACGTCGTCATCAAAAAGTCGTGGAAGAAGCGCCTGCCCCCGGAATCAGCGAGGAAATTCGACGTGATATCGGTTCGCGCTGTGCAAAGGCTTGCGTGGAAATCGGCTATCGTGGCGCCGGCACGTTTGAGTTTTTATACGAAAACGGGGAATTTTATTTTATTGAAATGAATACCCGAATCCAGGTTGAACATCCTGTAACCGAAATGATTACCGGGGTGGATTTAGTGAAAGAGCAGCTTCGCGTGGCATCCGGTTTGCCATTGTCTTTCAAACAGGAAGAGATTAAAGTTAAAGGTCATGCCATAGAATGCCGCATTAATGCGGAAGATCCGACAACATTTTTACCTTCGCCGGGTAAAGTGACGCATTTGCACGCACCGGGCGGCCTCGGTGTTCGCTGGGATTCGCATATCTATGGCGGATATACCGTCCCACCTCATTATGATTCCATGATCGCAAAACTTATCACGTTTGCCGATACCCGTGAAGGGGCAATCCGTCGCATGCAAAATGCACTAGGTGAAACTATTATTAGCGGTATTAAAACAAATATACCATTGCATGAAATTATTCTTGCCGATGAAAATTTCCAAAAAGGCGGAACCAATATCCATTATTTAGAGAAAAAATTGGGCATGCGTGAAGCCTAATATTTTTATTTAATATCAAGTCGTTAAAAAGTACGGTTAAGGTTAACCGTACTTTTTTCGATTCCCCCCTAAAAGAATTTAAAAATTGACCGCACTTACGACGAGACAAGGTGTGAAAATGAGCAATCTCCGTTATAAACAAACCGCTAAAGAAGCCCGTTGGGCGTTAGGGCTAACCTTGCTTTATGTAATCGGTTGGTGCTTGTGCGCTTACTTGCCGAAAGATACGCACGGGCCCATAGGCTTCCCGCTTTGGTTTGAACTCGCCTGCATTTACCTGCCGATTCTGTTTATTGTGGTGGCGTACTGGCTGATTAAAATTGTGTTTCAGGATATTCCGCTGGATGTGGAACAAAAAACACAACATTCGACAACGGAGCGTCACTCATGAACCTCGGGATTGTTTTTCCGCTCATCATTTATTTGGCGTTTGTATTCGGTGCCGCCATTTACGCTTATGTAAAACGCCAAAAAGGCGGTGATTTTCTTTCCGAATATTATGTAGGCAATCGCTCCATGACGGGCTTTGTGCTCGCCATGACCACCGCTTCCACTTATGCCAGCGCCAGTTCTTTTATCGGCGGACCGGGTGCAGCGTACAAATACGGCTTGGGTTGGGTTTTACTTGCCATGATTCAAGTGCCGGCGGTGTGGTTGGCGCTTGGCGCCTTGGGGAAAAAATTCGCTTTGCTTTCCCGCGAAACCAATGCTTTGACGATCAATGACTTATTGCTTTATCGCTACAAAAACAAATACTTGGTGTGGATCGCCTGCGTGGCGTTGTTGATCGCTTTTTTTGCCGCCATGACCGTGCAATTTATCGGCGGCGCCCGTTTATTGGAAACCACCATCGGCATTCCTTACACTCAAGCCTTGTTGATTTTCGCCTTAACCGTGGGAATTTACACCTTTATCGGCGGCTTCCGTGCAGTAGTGTTAACGGACACCATTCAAGGCACGGTGATGATTTTAGGCACGATTGTCTTGCTGGTCGGCGTGATTTATCAGGTGGGCGGCGTGGAAAGTGCGGTCAAAAAATTAACTGAAATTGATTCGAGCCTCGTCAGTCCTTACGGACCAAACGACATGCTGGATTTCCAATTCATGGCGTCCTTCTGGATTTTGGTGTGTTTCGGCGTGGTGGGCTTGCCGCACACGGCGGTGCGTTGCATGGCGTTTAAAGACAGCAAAGCGTTGCACAACGGCATGCTTATCGGCACCATCGTGTTGACGATTATCATGTTCGGTATGCACTTGGCGGGCGCATTGGGACGTGCCGTAGTGCCGGACTTAACGGTGTCGGATAAAGTCATTCCAAGCCTGATGTTGCAGGTGTTGCCGCCGATCATTGCTGGGATTTTCCTTGCCGCGCCCATGTCGGCGATCATGTCTACGGTGGACGCGCAATTAATTCAATCTTCCTCTATTTTTGTGAAAGATTTGTACTTGGCGGCAAAACCGCAGGCGGCGCAAAATCAAAAACGCATCGGACGGATTTCATCATTAATTACCTTAATTTTGACCGCACTTTTAATCTTCGCTTCCCTCAATCCGCCGGATATGATCATCTGGCTGAACCTGTTTGCCTTCGGCGGGCTGGAAGCGGCATTTTTATGGGTGATCGTGCTCGGGCTCTACTGGGACAAAGCCAACGCATTCGGCGCTATCAGTTCCATGTTGGTTGGTTTGGTCTCCTTTATTTTATTAACCCAATTCGGCATTAAACTGCTTGGCTTCAACCCGATTGCACCGGCGTTGGTGTTCGGTTTAGTAGCGTTTTTGGTGGGGAATAAATTTGGCGAAAATCGCCATTAATTGTCAAACATAGGAATAAACATGGCTTGGATTCAAATTCGCCTGAATAGTACCAACGAAAAGGCAGAGCAAATCAGTGATTTTTTAGAAGAAATCGGTTCGGTGTCGGTGACCTTTATGGACAGTCAGGACACGCCGATTTTTGAGCCGTTGCCGGGGGAAACCCGCTTGTGGGGCAACACGGATGTGATTGCCTTATTCGATGCGGAAACCGATATGAAAGCGGTGGTGGAAGCGCTTAAGCAGGCGAAACACTTGGACGAGTATTCCGCCTACAAAATCGAACAAATCGAAGACAAAGACTGGGAGCGCGAGTGGATGGATAATTTCCACCCAATGCAATTCGGCAAACGTTTGTGGATTTGCCCAAGCTGGCGTGATGTGCCGGATCCGAATGCTGTGAACGTGATGTTAGATCCGGGCTTGGCGTTTGGCACAGGGACACACCCGACTACGGCACTTTGTTTGGAATGGCTTGATAGCTTAGATTTACAGGACAAAACGGTGATCGACTTTGGTTGTGGTTCCGGCATTTTAGCCATTGCGGCATTGAAGCTAGGCGCAAAAAGTGCGGTGGGTATTGATATTGATCCGCAAGCGATTTTAGCCAGCCGCAACAATGCGGAACAAAACGGCGTGGCGGATCGTTTGCAACTGTTTTTATCCGATGCAAAGCCGTCCGACTTGAAAGCTGATGTGGTGGTGGCAAATATTCTTGCCGGTCCTTTAAAAGCGCTTTATCCCGTGATCAGCCAACTGGTGAAACCGCATGGCGATTTGGGCTTGTCGGGCATTTTGGCAACACAGGCACAATCAGTGTGTGATGCTTATGCCGAACGTTTTGTTTTGGCACCGGTGGCAGAACGCAAGGAGTGGTGTCGCATTACAGGTAAAGCCAATGTACTTTAATTTGTTTTTGTCAATTAAAAAAAGTGTATTTTTTAAACAAAATCTACTTTGCAAGCTAAGTAAAAATGCGTATCATAGCGACCCTATCGATTTACTCCGCCGCTTAATTAGCCTACAAAGCGACCTGATGGAGAAGTAAAATGCGAATTGGTTCTTATCAATTAAAAAATCGCATTTTATTGGCACCCATGGCGGGGATTACGGACTTTCCATTTAGAAAAATTTGTGCCCATTACGGCGCAGGGCTGACTTTTTCTGAAATGATGTCCGCTAATCCGCAGATTTGGCATACGGAGAAATCGAAACTGCGTTTGGCTCATAGCCAAGAAATTGGTATTAATGCGGTTCAAATCGCAGGCGCAAATCCCCTTGAAATGGCCCGTGCTGCTGTTGTTAATACGGCGTATGGTGCTCAAATCATTGACATCAACATGGGGTGTCCCGCTAAAAAAGTGAATCGGAAATTAGCGGGTTCGGCGCTTTTGCAATTTCCTGATTTGGTCGAAAAGATTTTAAAAGAAGTGGTGAATGCGGTTGATGTACCTGTCACATTAAAAATTCGGACAGGTTGGGATAAAGCCAATCGAAATTGCGTGCAGATTGCTCAGATAGCCGAGCAGTCGGGTATTCAGGCGTTAACGATTCACGGACGAACTCGAGCGTGTTTGTTTGAAGGCGAGGCTGAATATGACAATATCCGGGCGGTCAAACAAGTTGTTCGGATACCTGTCGTTGCAAATGGCGATATTGATTGTGCACAAAAAGCAAAATATGTTCTCAATTATACAGAGGCTGATGCGGTTATGATCGGACGCGCCGCTTTAGGTAATCCCTGGCTGTTTCAGTCATTGGAAGGGCTAATTGAGCATAATAAAATCATACCGGAACCAAGTTTATCGGAAAAGTGCGGTCAAATTCTTCGCCATATTGAATTGCTCCATCAATTTTATGGCGAGCAAAAAGGCTATCGCATCGCACGAAAGCACGTGGCTTGGTATTTGCAGGGAATTCAACCTAATTCCGTTTTTAAACAGACTTTTAATATGATTAGTACGACAGAAGAACAACTTATTGTATTGAAAGATTTTTTTAATTTTATATTGGATAAAGAAAAATGTTAGAACAACGTAATCCGGCTGAGGCACTCACCGTTTCAGTTTTAAATTCACAATCACAAGTAACCAATAAACCATTACGCGATTCGGTAAAACAAGCCTTACGTAACTATTTATCGCAATTAGGTGAGCAGGATGTTAACGATCTGTACGAATTGGTCCTGGCAGAAGTTGAACAACCTATGTTGGATATGATTATGCAATATACCCGTGGCAATCAAACCCGTGCGGCGAACATGCTGGGTATCAATCGTGGCACTTTACGCAAAAAATTGAAAAAATACGGAATGGGCTAGAACCGTCGGAATTTAACAATACACCAAAAATTGAATGATTTGCACCTAGTACTCAACATGTATTCAGGTGCAAATTTTTTTTACTTCAAATTGTTTTTTGTGGATAATAAAGGGGCAAGGTTTAACCCTATGATTTACTTAATATAACTTAAGAGAGGATATTTATCACAGGGCTTAGTTCTTTTACTTTCCGCTACGCTTTATTTGTCGGATATTCCCACCAAATATCAAATAATTCACTGATTTCAATTTGTTGTAATCCGTTAGTTTCGAGCCATTTTTTCACCAATTCGCGATGATTATCATCACATTTGCCGATTTTTTCTAAGCATACCAAGCCTTCCCAGTGTAAATAACCGCTGCCTTCATAAGCCAGCCCGTTGGGTTGGATGACTTCAGCGATGAAACGATCAACGATTTCATCGACGGTTTCGATTGTCGTACCTTCGGAAAATTGCCAATTAACCAGAAAACCTAATTCCTGAAATTCGGCAAGATGAAGTTTTTTGCGTTGACGCTGGTTATAGTGTTTAGACATTTTGGTTCTCCTATTTTTGTTGACGGTGAATCGTTGCTGACAGTATGACCGGAAATAACAGGTGTTTTTGCAAAACTATCAAAAAATTAACCGCACTTTTGTCAAGTAGTGCAAATTTCCGCCAATATCAAGACATTATTTTTTTACAAAATACAAATCCCATACGTTATGCCCAAGTTTATGCCCACGAGCTTCAAATTTGGTCGAAGGACGAAAATCCGGGCGTGGGATATATCCCCCGGTTTCGGCGGTGTTGAGCAAATGCGCATTGGCATTTAACACTTCCAACATTTGCTCCGCATAATTTTGCCAGTCCGTCGCCATGTGAACAAAGCCATTTTCGCTTAATTTTTGTACGATCTGTGCAACAAAGTGCGGTTGAACAATACGACGCTTTTGATGCTTTGCTTTATGCCACGGGTCAGGAAAGAATAATTGTAATCCGCTAAGCGAACCGTCTGAAACGCTATCGCGTAAAATTTCCGTGGCATCGTGACAAATAACGCGTAAATTGGTTACGCCTTTTTCCACTGCATAAGCAATGCAGGCACCAACGCCGGGCGTATGCACTTCGATGCCGAGATAATTTTTATCGGGATTCGCCGCCGCCATGTCCACTAAAGATTTCCCCATGCCGAAACCGATTTCTAAGATTACGGGGTTTTTATTGCCATAAATTTTAGCAAAATCAAAAGGTTTCGATTGATAATTTAAGCCAAGCGCGGGCCAATGGGTATGGAGCATCGTTTTTTGAAATTCGCTTAAACGACCGGTACGCAGGACAAAACTGCGCACTTTACGCTTATAACGTCCGTCTTTGGTAAATTCTGCCATTTCGACAGTTTTGCGTTTTTGATCGGCAAAAGTCTCAATCATAACTAAGTTCATTGACAAAGGAAAAAATTGGCTCGGATTATACATGAAATCGGGCGCTTTTCCCGTATAATGCGCTAAATTTTTTGCTAAGGTTTATTATGAAAATCGTTCGTGTGGCATTAGCCGTGCCGCTCTCCCACTTATTTGATTATCTGGCGCCCGATGAATTGACATTATGCCTAGGCGGACGTGTGCTCGTGCCTTTTGGCCGCCAAACACGGGTGGCTATTGTGGTGGAAACCGCGGTGGAGTCCGAGTTGCCGATGGATAAATTAAAACCCATTATCAAGTCATTAGACAGCGAACCCGTTTTTTCGGCGGTTGTTTGGCGCTGGCTACATTGGGCGGCAAATTATTATCAGGCGGCATTGGGGGACGTCTTGTTTCAGGCCTTACCGATAAAATTACGTAACGGCGAAAATCCGGTGAAAAATGACCGCACTTTTTGGCGAATCAGCATGGAAGGAAAGCAGGCGCTTTTACAAAACGAACTAAAGCGTTCAAGAAAGCAGGCCGAGGCGCTGCATTGTCTATTGCAACAAGATCTTGAAAAAGGAAAGAATGAATTTAATCCCACTATCTGGTCTGCGCTGAAAAGCAAACGCTTCATCACGGAAGTCATCCTTTCGGATGAACCCAAAACATGGCAACAGACATTAGGCACTAAACCAATCGTGAATACTGAAAATCGTTTGGTGCTCAACAAACAACAAGCTTTAGCCTTTAGCCGATTGGTGTTTCAACATGATTTTAACGTGTGGTTGTTGGATGGCGTGACGGGTTCCGGAAAAACGGAAATTTATCTTCAATATATTGAAGAAATTCTTAAATCAGGTAAACAAGTGCTGGTTTTGGTGCCGGAAATCGGGCTGACGCCGCAAACCGTTGAACGTTTTAAAGCGCGATTTAATGTCGAGATCGATGTACTTCACTCCAATTTAAACGATACGGAGCGTCTCAATGTGTGGGAACGCGCACGAACCGGACAAAGTGCGGTCGTTATCGGGACAAGATCGGCGCTTTTCACACAATTTACAAATTTAGGCGTGATTATCCTTGACGAAGAACATGACAGTTCATTTAAACAGCAGGAAGGATGGCGTTACCATGCTCGCGATTTGGCCATTCTCTTAGCGCAACGCTTATCCATACCGATTCTATTGGGGTCGGCAACGCCGAGCCTAGAAAGCTTGAATAATGTACAAAACGGCAAATATAAGCATTTGGTTCTGTCAAAAAGAGCGGGAAATTCGACCGCACTTCACCAATTTATGATTGATTTAAAAAATCAACCTGTCCAAAATGGTTTGTCACAGCCCCTTCTGGCACGTATGAAAAGTCATTTGGAAAAAGGTAATCAGGTGATGCTATTTTTGAATCGCCGCGGCTTTGCACCGGTTCTTTTGTGTCATGAATGCGGTTGGATAGCGCAATGCCTGCACTGCGAAAAACCGTATACTTATTATCAACAGCAACGCGTGTTGCGCTGCCATCATTGTGGTGCGCAACAGGCCATTCCGCGGCAATGCAATGATTGCGGTTCCACGAATTTAGTTACGACCGGGCTTGGAACGGAACAGTTGGAAGAGGCGCTAAAGGCGCAATTTCCAAACTATTCCATTGCCCGAATCGATCGCGATAGTACGGCGCGTAAAGGACGGCTGGAGGGTTATTTGGACGCGATACGCCAGGGCAAAAGCCACATTCTGATCGGCACGCAAATGCTTGCTAAAGGACATCATTTTCCTAATGTGACGCTGGTTGCATTAGTGAATGTAGACAGCGCACTTTTTTCCTTAGATTTTCGTGCCGAAGAACGCCTGGCGCAGCTTTATGTACAAGTGGCCGGCCGTGCGGGGAGAATGGAAAAACAAGGGGAAGTCGTCCTACAAACCCACTATCCTGATCATCCGCTTTTGACCACATTGTTGGAAAAAGGTTATGGTGAATTTGCACAGGAAGCGCTGAAATTACGTCGTCATATGGGGCTGCCGCCTTTTAGCTTTCAGGCTTTATTCAGAACGCAAAGCCGCGCATCCGATGAAGCGGAAAAATCTTTGAGACAATTGGCTGAATTTTTTTATTCACAGCAAGTCGAAGGACTACAAATTCTCGGGCCGCTCCCGGCGCCCTTTAGCAAAAAGGCGGGACAATATCGTTGGCAGCTGCTATTGCAACATCATTCCCGTAACAAACTCCATTATGCCTTAAATCTCTATGCCCGTGCAGAGATGAAATTCTCTCAAGTGCGGTTGATTTTGGACGTGGATCCGTTTGATTTAAGCTAGGCGGGAAAATGTCGAGTGCTGGTAAAATAAACCGTTTTTAAGTAAAATCAGTGCGTTTTTAATAAAACGTTAGTCCATTCATTAGTTTAGGAAAATCATTGTGGCTCATCGAGATTTTGCCGGTCGCCGCGGCGGAAATAATAAGAATAAACCGGTTTCCAAAGGAAATAAGCGTATTTTAGTGGCTACGGCAGTGATTGTTGTCGTCGCTTTTGGCATGGGGTTATATTTTTTAAAAAATAAAACGCCGGAACCCATTAAAATTCCGACTACGGCTGAAAAAACAGCCCCAAAAAGCGTTTTACCCAATCGACCGGAAGAAGTATGGAGCTATATTAAAGCACTTGAAACCCGAACGGTGCCGGTAGGCAATACGCCGAATGTTATCGAAAAAAATATGCGTCTGACGGAAGAACAGCGTAAGAATTTACTTGAAATGAAGCAAGCGGAAGAAGCCAAAAAATTAGAAGAGCAGCGTAAACAAGCCGCCATAAAGAAAGACGAAGGGAATTCTGTACAAATCATTAATAACAGTATTTCTGCCCCAAATGATACGCAAGTGCAACCGAAAATCTCAACGGCCAAAACGGATCCCGCGTCGGAAGTAATAAAAAAGACGGAAACTAAACCGTCGGATAGCAAACCGCCCACAGAAAATGCGAAAAAATTCGGCTTACAATGCGGTGCCTTTAAAAATCGGGCTCAGGCTGAAAGTTTACAAGGGCGTTTGGCAATGACCGGATTAAATGCGCAAATTACGACAAGCGGTGAATGGAATCGCGTTCGTCTCGGTGGCTATGAAAGCCGCGACGCCGCAACCCAGGCACAAGAAAAAGCAAAATTAATCGTTAATTGTGTTGTTATTGGTATGTAGTGGCGGTGTCCCCTTCCCGATTTTGATGTGCCAAATAGAAGCGTTGGCTTAACCGCCGGCGCTTTTTGATTTTTCAGATTTTTAAAGAATTTTCACCGCACTTTACCTCTAAAAATCGACCTTTGTTCGGAAGGTTATTGGTTCACTGGTGATAGGGTGAGTGATGCTTAATTGTTCGGCATGTAAACACAAACGTGATGCCATGCTTTTGGCCGAGGGATGCGCATAGAATTTATCGCCTAAAATAGGGTGTCCTTGTGCCAACATATGCAAACGAAGCTGATGTGAACGGCCAGTAATCGGTGTCAGTTTTACCCGGGTGCTATTATTCGGTAAGCGTTCCAAAACCTCGAATTTTGTGACCGCTCTTTTACCAAAGACGAAATCTAAACGCTGGCGCGGTCGGTTTTCCCAGTCACAAATCATCGGTAAATTAATCTCTCCCTTATCCTGTGCAAGATGCCCCCATACTAAAGCTTGATAATATTTCTTCGGCTCGCGTTCACGAAATTGACGTTTGAGCTCTTTATCGGCGGCTTTGCTCAACGCAAATAGAAGAATGCCGCTGGTCGCCATATCGAGGCGATGCGCCGGTTCACAGAAACCGAATTTTTCTTTCACGCGACTCATGGCGCTATCGTAGTATTGTGGCTGATTGCCTGGCACGGAAAGTAAGCCGCTGGGTTTATTTACTACGCAGAGATGATTATCATGATAAATAATATCTAAATAAGGTTCTTGCGGAGGGTGATAGTCAATAAGCGCCATATTTATTTTATTCCTGATTGCTGATAATTACGCGTAAACTGTCCAAACGCCATGTCGCGTTAGCTAATACACATAAAGATTGCGTATGTTGTGCCGCTAATAGATCGATTTCGTTTTGGCGAATATTTTTGTTGATCATTTTTAAGGCGCGTAAGCGATTAAGTTCCGCACTAAGCGTTTTATCCGCGACTTGCCGAGCATTTTTGATCGATCGCTGCACAAGCGGCCGAATCGTTTTTTCTCCTACATTAAATAATTGTGTGAGGAGCGGACGTGCCGTGTTAATTATTTGATTAGCAACGCCCTTGTTAAGCGGTTTAAGTTTACTATTCAATGTTTCAAAAGAAATTTGTTCGGCAAGGTTGTTGCCTTTTTGATCAAGTAATAAACGAATTGGTGTCGGCGGCAGAAAACGATTCAGTTGTAGCCCTTTCGGCGATTGAGTTTCTACGATATAAATCAGTTCCAATAATAAGGTGCCGGTCGGCAAGTGTTGATTAATTAACAGTGCCGTTGCGGCTTTTCCGATGTCGCCCGAGGCGATGAGATCAATGCCTTGGCGAATGATCGGATGATCCCAGGTTAAAAATTCGATGTCTTCGCGCGCAAGAGCAAGCTTGCGATCAAACGTTACGGTCAGGCCTTCTTCTTTCAAGCCCGGGAAATCCGGCACGAGCATGGTGCCGGTTGGTGTGATAACAATGCTGCTTTCGCCTAACTCTTCCTGCTCTACGCCGATAATGTCAAATAAATCTAGGGCAAAATCGACCAATGCCTTTTCATTATCCTGTGCGGCGATTTGCTCGGCGAGTCGTTTGGCTTGTTGGCTTCCGTTGGAATTGAGTTCCAACAGGCGATCACGCCCCTGTTCCAATTCGACTTTAAGTTGCTCACGTGCTTTTTGTGTATCGGCAATCAGTGTTTCTACTTCGGAAAGTACGGTCAAATTTGACCGTACTTTTTCTAAGCGCTCGGCAAAATGTTCAAATAATGCCGTTCCCATTGGGCAAGTTTGTGCAAACGCATTCAAGCCTTCATGATACCAACGCGCCAGCCAATAATCGGGCGAATCGGTGACACAGGGGGCATAAATCTGCACATCACGCAATTGCCCGATGCGATCCAGCCGACCGATACATTGTTCCAATAAGTCCGGATTATGCGGCAAATCAAATAACACTAATGTACAGGCAAACTGGAAATTACGCCCTTCCGAGCCGATATTGGAACTGAGCAATACCTGTGCTCCCTTTTCCCTATCCGCAAAGTAAGCCGCCGCACGATCTCGCTCAATAATCGACATTTTTTCATGAAATACCGCCGCTCGGATCGCTTCTTTTTCGCGTAGAATTTGTTCTAACCGAATCGCTGTTTGTGCCTGTTGGCAAATCACAAAAATTTTTTCAACGCGCCGTGTTTTGACGAAATCCAATAACCATTGTATTTTCACCGAAGGCACCGGTGCGTCATGTTGCGCCATGAGCGTGATTTGATGATAAATTCGGCGTGGGAAACCTTTCACACTTTGGCGCGTATTACGAAACAAGAGGCGTCCTGTGCCATGGCGATCGATTAAAAGTCGAATGAGTTTGCGGCGCGCCTCTTCGGCTTCCTCCTTGGCAGTCGAATTTATGAGACAAAAAAGTTCAGCCGCATCCCGTTCGTTTAATAACGCCAAAATATGTTCTTTTTCGACCGCACTTAGGCGCTTATCGCTCAGTAAAGATTGTACGGCATCCGCTACCGGTCGATAATTTTGCTGCTCTTTTTGAAATTCGTCATAATCAAAAAATCGCTCCGGATCCAGCAAGCGCAAGCGTGCAAAATGACTCTCCCGCCCCAATTGCTCCGGCGTAGCGGTAAGCAATAATACGGATGGAATGGCTAGTGCCAGCTGTTCGACCAGCAGATACGGCTTACTGGGTTCAGTTTCCGACCACACGAGGTGATGCGCTTCATCGACAATCAAACAATCAAAATCGGCCGCCAGCGCTTGTTTTGCCCTGACAGGCGATTTCACCAACCAATCTAATGCACAAATAATCAGGGATTCTGAGTTAAATGGATTTTCACCGGTCGTGGCAAAATCGGCACAACGAGCTTCATCAAATAATGAAAAAGGTAAATTAAAACGACGTAGCATTTCCACCAGCCATTGGTGCTGAAGGCTTTCAGGCACCAAAATTAATACACGCCGAATTTTTTCGGCGAACAATTGGCTTTGTAAAATCATGCCCGCTTCAATCGTTTTCCCCAACCCCACCTCATCGGCAAGCAATACGCGCGGGTTTATTCGATTTCCCACTTCGGAAGCAATATGCAACTGGTGCGGAATTAACCCCGCCCGAATACCCCGCAAGCCACGTAGGGGGGATTGAAATTGCGCTTGCTGGTGTTGCAATGTCCGATAACGCAAGGCGAAATGATGGCTGCGCTCCAATTGTGCCGAAAAGAGGCGATATTTCGCCGAACTAAAAGAAATCAGCGGAGAAATTTCACGTTCTTGTACCGAGACTTCATCACCTTGGTTATTTTTGACTAAATAAACAATGATGTCATTTACCTCTTGACTCGCCAATACCTCGCCTTGCCAGCCTTGCTGATGTAAAAAAGCGTCACCTTTACTCAGCGTAAAACGGATCAATGGCGCATGGGATTGTGCATAGGTGCGTGTTTCATCCGACGCGGGAAAATAAAGAGTGATTGAA
Organism: uncultured Pasteurellaceae bacterium; assembly: GCA_963525745.1. Classification (GTDB taxonomy): domain Bacteria; phylum Pseudomonadota; class Gammaproteobacteria; order Enterobacterales; family Pasteurellaceae; genus CAURMH01. The sequence continues at coordinate 46,535 of CAURMH010000001.1, forward strand.
CGATGATCAAAGGCGGTCACGCACCCTAAGCCTAGATTGCTTTCACTTTCACTTAGCCAACGTTGGCCAACGGCGAATAACATACGGTTCTCTTTTGTTCTATCTACATAACATTTGTGTCATTCTATCCCGATTTAAATCTAAAATAAATGTAATATATATATTACTAATATGTAGATATACTAAGAAAATTCACAATAAATAATATTTATACTTGACCAATAAAAAGTGCGGTGCAAAAATAACGCTATTTTTTACGGAGGGAAACAATGACTTTATTACATCAAGTAAAAGAAGAATTATTCAGCGGTTGGAAATCCTTTGAAGTATTTTGGTTAATCTTGTTTCTTGCGGCGCAAATTGTAGCTTATATACTTACGCCTGATTCCTTATTGGCGATGATTTCCGGTATTGCGGGAGTCATTTGTGTCGTATTTGTCGGAAAAGGAAAAATAAGCAATTATTTATTTGGCTTAATCTTTGCTTATACTTATTTTTATGTTGCATGGCGCGCCAATTTTATCGGCGAAATGAATTCTGTGCTTTATATTTATTTGCCTGCGCAATTTATCGGTTACTTTATGTGGAAAGCGAATTTACATCAAGATACCCAAGGAAATAAACTGATTGAAGCGAAAGCATTAACAAAAAGCGGCTGGTTAATTGTCATTTCGGCGATGATTATCGGTACATTTTTATTAACACAAGCATTAACCGCGGTCGGCGGCCGCTCCGCCGGATTAGACGGGCTAACCACGATGATTACCTTTACCGCTCAATTACTAATGATTTTACGTTACCGAGAACAATGGCTTTTGTGGATTTTATTAAATGTTCTGTCAATTAAATTATGGGCGGAAACACCGGCAATGTATTTAATGTATAGTGCATATTTGTTAAATTCGCTTTATGGCTACTATAATTGGATAAAATTAACAAAACACGCCGGAGTGCGATAATATTTTCCGAAACGCCCTCATTTTTGACCGCACTTTTACCCCTATTATCTTTGGTGCCGCCAGATTGTTATTGTATGTGAATTTCATTAAAATAGAGGCAAATTTCAGAGCGATTAACATGAGTTTTAAGGGTAATTTTTATGGCACAGTGGGATGGGAAATATATTAGCCCGTATGCAGAACACGGTAAAAAAAGTGAACAGGTAAAAAAAATTACCGTATCCATTCCGATTAAAGTCTTGGAAATTTTGACCAATGAGCGTACCCGTCGCCAACTCAAAAACCTGCGTCATGCAACAAATAGCGAATTACTTTGCGAGGCTTTTTTACATGCCTTTACCGGTCAACCCTTGCCGACCGATTCCGATTTATTGAAAGATCGTAATGATGAAATTCCCGAGCATGCAAAAGAGATTATGCGCAATTTAGGTCTTGAGCCTGAAAATTGGGAATATTAGCTCATCCTCTCACGGCTTAATCCATCTAAAATCGTACACTCCGGACAATCATTGCCTAGGCAGGAATCATGCCATTGCTGCAATTCATTAACCATTTTTTGTAAAATATCGATTTGTTTATTTAGCGCTGCAATATGTTGCGCCGTTAAACGTTTTACTTCGCGGCTGTTTCTATTCGGATTCTGTCGTAACTTGAGCAGCTGCCTGATTTGTTCCAGAGAGAATCCAACGTCTCTCGAATGACGGATAAATTTAAGCGTATTGAGATCCGCTTCTTCATAACAACGATAACCGGACAACGTCCGTTGCGCCGGTGTCACCAATCCGGCTTTTTCATAATCTCGGATTTGCTTGGGAGATAAACTGGTTAGCCGTGCCGCTTCACTAATATTCATAAATATCTTGACTTTAACCTAAGGTAAAGGTTTATAGTACGCCACATTAATCTTTAATACAACCTGGAGGAAAGAAAAATGGCCGATATTATTCTAAAAATTACTGGAATGACTTGTAATGGATGTGTGAAAAGTGTTACCCGTGTATTAGAAGAATTGGATGGGGTAGAAAATGTACAAGTTTCCTTATCCGGTTCGACAAATGTTGTTTTTGATGAAAGCAAAGTTTCTATTGCGCAGCTAATTGAAGCAATTGAAGATGCCGGTTTTGAAGCGGAAATCTGATTTAAGATTCAATCTGAAGCTGGCTTCCAAGCCTGCTTTTTAGTTTCGGAGTCATCTCATGCAACAGAAAGTTTCAGTTCGAATTACAGGAATGACTTGCCAATCTTGTGCAAGTCGAATTGAAAAAACATTAAACAAAAAAGACTTTATACAGCAGGCAGATGTCAATTTCGCTACTGAAGAAGCGCAAATTATCTTCGACAATGCCCTCTCATCTACATCCGACATTCTTGATATTATCCATAAAACCGGATTCGAAGGCGCATTAAAATCGTCGGATAATCAACAGATAAATGTGGCTAATGAGAAAATAAATCTACGTCTTTGGGCTTTGCTCATTATCAATATTCCTTTTATGATCGGTATGTTGGGGATGATGTTTGGTGACCATCGTTTCATGTTACCGCCCATCTGGCAATTTATTCTAGCCACAATCGTTCAATTCGGTTTAGCACTTCCGTTTTATCGTAGTGCCATAAGTAGTATTAGAGGCGGCTTGGCAAATATGGATGTCTTGGTCAGTACTGGCACGCTGACCATTTATTTATATTCAACGTTTATGTTGTTTTATCACCGCGAATTAGGTCACGATGACGCCCCGCACATTTATTTCGAGGCTGCCGTTATGGTTATCGGTTTTGTCAGCTTAGGCAAATTTTTGGAAGCACGTACTAAAAAGCAAAGTTTAAACAGTATCGGACTCCTTACCAGATTGATACCACAACAAGTTAATGTTCGGCAACAGGACGGCCAATGGCAATGCATTGATCTTAATCAAGTTAAAATCAATGATGTTTTACGCGCCAATCAAGGCGAACGTATTGCCGCCGACGGCATTGTCGAACAAGGACAAGGCTGGTGTGATGAAAGCCATTTAACTGGCGAATCGATTCCCGCCGTTAAAACAACAGGTAGCCCTATTCTGGCCGGCGCTATGGTTACCGACGGAAGTTTGATTTATCGGGTACAGCGTCTTGATAATCAAACCTTATTAGGCGATATGATCAACGCGTTATCGGAAGCACAAGGCTCTAAGGCCCCTATTGCCCGCTTTGCCGATAAAATGGCCGCCATATTCGTCCCTACCGTTTTATTGATTTCATTAATCACCTTTTTACTTACATTATGGCACCAGAATGATCTCACGACAGCACTCATTCACGCTGTTGCCGTTTTAGTTATCGCTTGCCCTTGTGCCCTTGGGCTGGCAACACCGGCGGCCATCATGGTCGGTATGGGGAAAGCGGCAAATTTAGGCATTTGGTTTAAGGATGCCGCCTCTATGGAGGAAGCGGCGCGAGTAGATACGGTAGTATTAGATAAAACAGGAACATTAACGACCGGATCGCCTCAGATTGTAGCAACTTGGCGTCCTGAAAATTCAATTTATTCCGAGTTGGATTTATATCGCTTTGCAGCGGCCGTAGAACAGCACGCCAATCACCCGCTAGCCAAAGCCATCGTTCAGGCGACCTTAAGTAAAACAACAGATATTCCGACCGCACTTCTGCTCAAAACGGAAGTTGGGGCCGGTTTACAGGCAGAAATTGAAGGGGTGGGAATAATCAAAGTCGGCAAACCTGACTATTGCAATTTAATTTTACCGCCTCAAAACCAAGACGTTTGGTTCGTCTCTAGTATCGTCGCGGTCGCCTTAGACGACCAACCTATCGGCGCCTTCGCATTAGCCGATCAATTGCGTGAAGACGCCCGACAAGCCATTCAGCGCCTATTTTCGCATAGCATTGATGTTTTCATTATGAGTGGCGACAACCAATCGGTCGTTGATTATGTAGCTAAGCAACTTGGTATAAAACAGGCTTTCGGACAATTAACGCCGCGCGAAAAAGCCGAGCATATACAACAACTTCAACGTGAAGGTAAAATTGTTGCGATGGTCGGCGACGGCATTAACGATACACCGGCACTTGCCGTCGCAAATGTTGGTTTCGCCATGCAGGACGGTACCGATATTGCCGCTCATACAGCCTCTGCAACATTAATGCAACATTCCATTAATCAATTGGTCAATGCCTTGCTGGTTTCGCAAGCGACATTAAAAAATATTAAACAAAACTTATTTTTTGCTTTAATTTACAATGTGTTGGGAATTCCTCTTGCAGCCCTCGGCTATTTAAGCCCGATAATTGCCGGTGCTGCGATGGCAATGAGTTCAATCTCCGTTCTAATGAATGCGCTACGCCTGAAAAGGCAAAAATTAGGTAGTTAGACACATAAAGAAGTGAAGGTGGGTATTCATGTCTTGGCTATGATTAGCCGCATATTTAAACCCGATAGATTTTCCTGCATTCGGTCTGATAGCGCTCACAATAAAAAAGCGATTCATGAGCATTTCATTATTACAATCACAGGTATATTTAAAATAAAAAAAGGACTGAGTCCTGTAGATTACAGAATTCAGTCCTTGAACTAAATAAGTTCGGGGATAAAGCAATAGCTCAGACCCTTTCTAGATGGATTACAAGGCCTTAAAGAGAGCTTTGATCAATCTCTACCCCGGCGCCCATCGTAGTAGAAAGGCTCACTTTTTTGATGAAGATACCTTTAGAGGTTGTTGGTTTCGCTTTAGTTAAAGCGGCTAACAACGCTTGAAGGTTTTCTTTTAATTGCGCTTCGGAGAAGTTCGCTTTACCGATAGTGGTGTGGATGATACCGTTTTTATCGTTACGATAACGGATCTGACCGGATTTAGCATTTTTCACTGCTTCAGCAACGTTTGGTGTGACAGTACCCACTTTAGGGTTTGGCATTAAACCACGTGGGCCTAATACTTGACCTAATTGACCAACAACACGCATTGCATCAGGAGAAGCGATAACAACATCAAAGTTCATTTCGCCTTTTTTGACTTGTTCAGCCAAATCTTCCATACCCACTAAATCAGCGCCTGCCGCTTTAGCGGCTTCTGCGTTTGCACCTTGGGTAAACACAGCGACACGTACTTCACGACCGGTACCGTGTGGTAATACAGTTGCACCACGTACGTTTTGGTCTGATTTACGCGGATCGATACCTAAGTTTACTGCAACGTCAACGCTTTCAACGAATTTAGCGGTCGCGAATTGTTTTAATACTGCGATTGCTTCGTTGATTTCGTATGCTTTAGTAGAATCTACGCCAGCTTTGATTGCTTTCATTTTTTTAGTCAATTTAGCCATCGTATTATTCCTCCACCACTAAGCCCATTGAGCGAGCAGTACCAGCAATTGATTTCATTTTAGTTTCGATAGTCGCGCCAGTCATATCTGCTGCTTTAGTTTCAGCGATTTGACGAACTTGATCTAAAGTTACTTTACCCACTTTATCTTTGTTCGGTTTACCGGAACCAGATTTGATACCTGCAGCTTTTTTCAATAATACTGCTGCTGGTGGAGTTTTGGTAACGAAAGTGAATGAACGGTCTGCATAAACGGTGATAACAACCGGAATTGGTAAACCTTTTTCTAAGCTCTCAGTACGAGCGTTGAATGCTTTACAGAATTCCATGATGTTCACACCTTGTTGACCTAATGCAGGACCAACTGGTGGTGATGGGTTTGCCATACCAGCTGCAACTTGCAACTTAACGTAGGCTTGGACTTTTTTTGCCATTTTAGTTTCCTCTGAATGGGTAATAACGCCTTACGGCTCCCCCAGTTATTTACAAGAATTGATAAAAATCAACTCCAACAATTTGAATGAATAATCACTCAAAAGCAACCGCACTTTTTATAAAACAAGCTATAAATAAAGTGCGGTCAAAATTTTAATTAATTTAGTTTCTCAACTTGACCAAATTCAAGTTCAACAGGCGTTGCACGCCCGAAAATAGAGACCGAAACTTTGATACGACTTTTTTCGTAATCAATTTCCTCCACGGTACCGTTAAAGTCGGCGAAAGGCCCCTCTGTAACACGAACTTCTTCACCAGGTTGGAACATGGTACGAGGACGTGGCTTATCCTGACTTTCTTCCAGACGATTTAGAATTAAATCCGCTTCACGTCTGGAAATCGGTGCCGGTTTATCCGGGGTTCCACCGATGAATCCCATCACACGGGGAATGCTTCTGACTAAATGCCACGTATCATCATTCATTTCCATTTCAACTAACACGTAACCGGGAAAAAATTTTCTTTCACTCTTACGACGCTTACCGGCGACGTTCTCTACCACTTCCTCTGTCGGAACCAATACTTCGCCAAACAGATCATCCATCGCTTGTTGTTTAATATATTCGCGCAATGTAGCGGCCACTCTGCCTTCAAAGCCTGAGAAAGCTTGTATCACATACCAGCGTTTTTTTGATGCATTTTCAGTCATTTTAGAATCTCAAATCGGTTAGAAAATTAATAACAGTAACGATAATTGAATCCATAGCCCAAAAAATCAGTGACGAAAATACGGTTACTCCGATAATCAATAATGTAGTCTGTCTCGCCTCTTGCCGCGTAGGCCATACGACTCTTCTCAATTCAGATCTCGCATCTCTTGCAAAAGCACGCGCTCTTGTTCCTTGATTCGTAATGGCGGCTAAAATAAACGCAATCAATAACGCAACTGCCACAGCCACAACACGCACAGGGGTAGAATAAATTTTTTCAAAATATACATTACCAACTGCTGCGGCTGAAAAAAGGAGAATAACAAGAATCCATATTGTCGTATTTAGGCCTTTAGATTTTCCTTGCATCTCTTGCGACTGTTTCTTCTTTTGAACGATTTCCGTTGCCATAGTTGAACCTGTTATTAAAATAAGAATAATAGAATAGATTAAAGAACGCGTGATTGTAACACTTTCTTTTATTCTTGCCTATCGAATTTTATTACGAATCGCTTGCGCTAAAACTTCATTTTTTTGACCGCACTTTAGGCCCGATAAATAAGTTCCGGCGACACGTTATCTATGATCGTACGCTCACTCACGACAACTTTTTCCAAACGTTCTAAAGAAGGTAAATCATACATCGTATCTAATAAAATGGCCTCAACAATTGAACGTAAACCACGCGCGCCCGTCTTACGTTCTAAAGCCTTTTTGGCCATCGCTTTAAGCGCCTCAGGGGTAAATTCAAGCGCCACATCTTCCAATCCGAACAAGGCTTGATATTGTTTAATCAAGGCATTTTTAGGTTCGGTTAGAATCTTTACCAGCGCGTCTTCATCCAATTCGCTTAATGGCGCAATCATCGGCAAGCGACCAATGAATTCCGGAATTAAGCCGAATTTCATTAAATCATCCGGTTCAACCTGGCGAAATAATTCTGAAAGCGATTCTTTTTGTTCTTCTTTTTCGACTTTAGCATTAAACCCAATACCGGTACTCGTTTGGGTTCGTTTAGCAATAATTTTATCCAAACCTACAAACGCGCCGCCACAAATAAATAAAATTTTAGACGTATCGACTTTTAGCATTTCCTGCTGCGGATGCTTGCGCCCGCCTTGTGGCGGAATGGAGGCGATTGTTCCTTCAATCAATTTTAATAAAGCTTGTTGAACTCCCTCACCGGAAACATCACGCGTAATTGAAGCACTTTCGGATTTACGACTGATTTTATCAATTTCGTCAATATAAATAATGCCTTGTTCTGCCTTCGTCGTATCATATTCACAATTTTGCAATAATTTTTGTAAAACATTTTCGACATCCTCACCCACATAACCCGCTTCAGTCAATGTGGTCGCATCCGCCATTGCAAAAGGGACATTTAAACGACGCGCCAACGTCTGAGCTAATAAAGTCTTACCGCTACCTGTCGGGCCGATTAACAAAATATTACTCTTGCCCAATTCGACGTCCTGACTTTGATGATTGGTGCGCAAACGCTTGTAATGATTGTAAACCGCTACCGATAACACTTTTTTCGCATAATCCTGACCGATAACATAATCGTCTAAATGTGCCCGAATTTCGTGAGGCGTCGGTAATTTTTGCGGTTCTTCCTGAATCGTAGGCGCTTGTCCTTCGGCGTCCCGGTCTTCAGTTTTGTCATCATGCTGTAGTAGTGAATAACATTGATTGATACATTCGTTACAAATATACCCCTCTTCACCGGCAATCAAGCTGTCGACTTCATGTTTCGCCTTACCGCAGAATGAGCAATGAAGCTCTTTATCTTTCGTCGTCATTTTTATTCCTAACGCTTAACCATTACTTCATCAATTAAACCATATTCGCATGCTTCCGCTGCGGACATAAAATTATCCCGATCCGTATCTTTCTCAATTTGAGCGAAATCTTGTCCGGTATGGAACGCTAAGCGTTCATTAAGTGTTCGTTTAATCTTTAACATTTCCTGTGCATGTATTTGAATATCGGATGCCTGACCGCGAAAACCGCCTAACGGCTGATGAATCATTACGCGAGCGTGTGGTAGCGCCGCCCGTTTACCGGAAGCCCCGGCCGCCAATAAGAAAGCCCCCATAGAACAGGCTTGACCGATACAAAGCGTACGAACATCCGGTTTAATAAATTGCATCGTGTCATAAATCGCCATTCCCGCGGTTACAGAACCGCCCGGCGAATTAATATAAATACTAATATCTTTTTTAGGATCTTCGGATTCAAGAAATAACAATTGTGCAACAATCAGATTTGCCATATTGTCTTCGACTTCACCGCTTAAAAAAATCACGCGCTCTTTTAGTAACCGGGAATAAATATCAAACGAACGCTCTCCACGTGAAGTTTGTTCAATAACCATAGGAATAAGCGCCATAACCTCTCCTTAATTAAGAATAATTAAATTCATAAAGTCGATAACAAAAGTGCGGCCGTTTTGACCGCACTTTTAACTCAGCATTTAAATTAGAACTGTGGATTCATTACTTCGTCAAACGTAGACGGCTTTTCGGTCACTTGTGCTTTAGCCAAAACGGCATCAACGACCTGCTCTTCTAATACCACATTACGTAAATTACTCATTAGCTCTTTATTTTTGCTATAGTAGTCAATAACTTCCTGTGGTTGTTCATACGCAGAAGCAATATCGCTAATCATGGTTTTAACGCGTTCATCATCCACTTTCAATCCATTATCCGCCACAACTTCGGAGAATAACAGACCGACTTGAACACGGCGTTTTGCTTCCGCTTCAAATAATTCACGCGGTAGCTGTTCCGCCTGCTGTGCATTGCCGCCAAAACGCTTTGCCGCTTGATCACGCAATTCGCTAATTTCTTCGTCAATTGCAACGGTAGGCACTTCAATCGGATTCTGCTCAATTAAACCGGCAATAACCTGATTTTTAACACGGGAAACCAATGCATTTTTTAACTCACGTTCCATATTTTTGCGAATTTCCGCGCGCAAATCAGCGACTGTTTTTGTATTCGGACCGAATTTTGCCACAAACTCATTGGTTAACTCCGGCAACACCATACTTTCTACTTTTTTCAACGTAATAGCAAACTTGGCCGCTTTACCTTTTAATTCTTCAGAATGGTACTCTGCAGGGAAAGTCACATCAATGTCAAATTGCTCGCCTGCTTTATGTCCGACGATGCCTTCTTCAAATCCCGGGATCATACGACCTTGGCCCATCGCCAAAACAAAATCGGACGATTTACCGCCAGCAAATTCCTCGCCGTTCACAGAACCGACAAAATCAATGGTTACACGGTCGTCGGCTTTAACGGAATCATGACTTTCGACCCAGGTTGCTTGTTGTTTACGTAAAACGTCTACCATTTTATCAATATCGGCATCTGTAATTTCTACAACCGGTTTTTCAACCTTGATATTTTCTAAGCCTTGCAATTTAATTTCCGGATAGACTTCAAAAGTGGCGCTAAAAACCAAATCCTGTTTCGGTTCAAAACGCTCTACCGTAAAATCCGGGCGACCTGCAATATTGATTTTCTCGGATATTACCGCATCGTAAAAGCGGCGCGGCAATAAGCCGGCTAACACTTCTTGACGAATAGATTCGCCAAAACGACTTTCGATAATGTGTGCAGGGACTTTTCCTTTACGGAAGCCGTCAACGCGAACATTTTTCGCAGTACGTTTAAATTCCTCAGCAATCGCTTTTTCAACGACTTCGGCAGGGACCGTAATCGCCACTCGACGTTCTAAACCTTGTGTCGTTTCAATATTTAATGCCATTTGTTACCTCAATTATTGACACCCGGCAAACGCGTACCGAATGCGTATTCTACAAAAATAAAAGTTGCCGAATTATAACGAAAGAAAAGCGGACAGTCGATAGAAAGTCGATAAATCGGTCAAAAATGCGCTTAGCCGTTCGCTTTATCGGCAAATTTAAGAAAAAAGTGCGGCCATTTTTGACCGCACTTGGTAAAAATTATAAATTCTTCGGTAAACGGATTTTTTGTCCCGGGAAAATCTTATCCGCGTCTTTAATCACTTCCTTATTGGCGTCGACAATGGCGTTATATTTTGCGCCGTTGCCATAGGCTTTTTCAGCGATCTTCCACAACGTATCGCCCTTCTGAATGACATAAAATTCATCATCGCCGGCTAATGTTTCACCATTATTAATCGTGACGTTATTTGTTACCGAATTGATGCCGAAAATATTCCCCACCATCAACACGGCCTTTTCTAAGGCTTCCGCAGAGAGCGCTTCGCCTTGAATGTTAGCCACGCCGTTTTCAACCGTTACGGAGACATTTTCAACGCCCGGATTATCTTCTTCAATATGCTTCGTTACCGCTTGAGAAGCCTCTTCTTCTTTTGAAAAAATTTTCTTTCCGATATCACTGACAAAATCAAACAAGCCCATGGTTTTTTCCTCTTTAAAATCATTGATTATTCATGCTCTGCTCGCGCAGCAGAAATAAAAATACAATAAAGATGACCAAATCGCAACGCCGAATCAAACTTGCGTAAAAATAACCGCACTTTAACGTCTAAAACTTACTTTTTCGTCGGACGTTGCCAGCCTTGAATGTGCTTTTGCGGCACTCGCGTAATCACCAGTTCATTTTCCTCGATATTGCGTGTAATCGTCGAACCGGCACCAATGGTGGCACCATCGGCGACGCTGACCGGTGCAACCAGCTGCGTATCCGAACCGACAAAAACATTGTTGCCGATAATCGTTTTGAATTTATTCGCCCCGTCATAATTGCAGGTAATCACCCCGGCGCCGATATTACAACTATCGCCGATTTCGGCATCGCCTACATAAGCTAAATGATTCACTTTCGATCCCACACCGATGACTGATTTTTTCACTTCGACAAAGTTACCGATATGCGTTTCGGCAGCAAGTTCGGCGCCGGGGCGCAAGCGTGAAAACGGCCCGATGGCGGCTTTTTCGCCGATGACGGAATCTTCCAGGATAGAATAAGGTTTTACCTCAACATCGTCACCAATGACCACATTTTTTAAAACACAGCCCGTACCGATTTTTACGCGATCGCCCAACCGAACATGCCCTTCAATAATCACATTCGTATCAATTTCTACCTCTTTGCCGTGTTCTAATGTCCCGCGCAAATCAAAACGTTCCGGATCAAGTAACATTACGCCGGCCAACAACAACCGTTCCGCTTGTTTACGCTGAAAATAACGTTCTAACGCAACCAGCTGTAAACGATTATTTGCACCTTCGACTTCCATGTAATCGGCCGCTTGCACCGCAATGACAGAACAGCCATCACGATTCGCCAGGGCGATAACATCGGTCATATAATATTCGCCTTGCGCATTATTATTATCCAATTGTGCCAGCCATTTTTTCAGATGTACACCGTCCAACACCATCACGCCGGTATTGACTTCATGAATATTCAATTGTTCTGCGTTCGCATCTTTTTGTTCGACAATCGCTACGACGCGACCGTTTTCGCGGATAATACGTCCGTACCCCGTCGGATTGTCCAATGTGACCGTTAACAAGGCGATTCCGCCTTCCGGTTTAGCGGCAATCAACCGGGTTAGCGTTTCTTTTGTAATCAACGGCGCATCGCCATACAGCATAATAATGTTTTCATTGTCGCGCAAGAACGGCGCCGCTTGTTGCATCGCATGTCCGGTGCCTAATTGCTCGGCTTGAAATACCCAATTGACCTTTTCATCGGCCAACCGCGCACGCATTAAATCGCCGCAATAGCCATAAATTAAGTGAATATTTTCCGCACCAAGTTGATGAGCGGTATCAATTACATGTTTTACCATCGGTTTGCCTGCGACGTTATGTAACACTTTCGGTAACGTCGAATGCATACGGGTGCCTTTACCTGCCGCCAAAATGACGACGCTTAACGGGTGCTCGTTCATAATTTTCTCTGCGTTGATTAAATCATAATTCGTCGCTATTTTAACCTAGATTTATCCGACAAACAAAAAGGAAAATAGGCGATAAATCAGGTAAAATAGTCACAACAATGGTTTAATGATGGGGAATAATGACACAGTACTATCTCGGCATTATGTCCGGCACAAGCCTTGACGGCGTTGATCTCGCCTTAATGGATTTTAACGCTCAACCAACGCTTGTTGCGGCAGGCTTCACACCGATGCCCGCGGAAATTCGGCAAAAAATAACCGCACTTATTCAGACCGGCCACAGCTCGCTTCAAATGCTGGGCGAATTGGATCACCAATTAGGGCAATTATATGCACAATGTGTTAACCGATTTTTGTCGGAAAAAGAACTCGCGCCGGAACAAATCGTCGCTATCGGTTGTCACGGGCAAACGATTTGGCACGCGCCGCGGGGGGCTTTTCCTTTTACGATGCAAATCGGCGATATGAATATTGTCGCGGCCAATACCGGCATTACGACCGTCGGCGATTTTCGTCGTAAAGATATGGCGCTCGGCGGGCAAGGGGCGCCGCTTGTGCCGGCGTTCCATCAAGCGATGTTTTTTAACCCATCTTATACAACCGTCGTATTAAATATCGGCGGCATTAGTAACATTTCCATTCTGGCGCCGAATCAATCCGTTATCGGATTTGATACCGGGCCCGGAAATACCCTGCTCGATCAATGGATCGAGCAACATTTGGGCAAACCGTACGATTGTAATGGCGAATGGGCGGCCGGCGGGAAAGTCAACCAACGGTTGTTGACCCATTTATTAGACGATCCTTTCTTTCAATTGCCCCCGCCGAAAAGCACGGGGCGGGAATTATTTAATTCGGCTTGGTTGGCGCAAAAGCTTGCCGAAACGGAAGCGAAATCGACCGCACTTTGTCCCCGCGACGTACAAGCCACCTTAGTCGAATTCACGGTACAAAGTCAAAAACGGGCCTTACAATCCCTCGGCGGAAAATGGCCTTGTCGCCTTTTGCTTTGTGGCGGCGGCGCCAAAAATCCGCTATTCGGTGATCGATTACGCCTTCTCTTACCGGATTGGCAAATCGCCACCACAACGGAATTCGGCTTAGATGTCGATTTTGTCGAAGCTGCGGCGTTTGCCTGGCTTGCTTACCGACGAATCAATCGCCTTCCTTCTAATTTACCAAGCGTCACCGGCGCACAAAGTGCGGTCAGTTTAGGCGCAATTTTTACAGCATGATGAAAAACGAATTATTACAAAGCTTAACTCGGCTTGCGACGGAACAACGCAATCCGCATTCGATGAAAATCGATCAATACTCGGCGCTTGAGATCGTTACACTCATGAATCAAGAGGATCGATTGGTACCTCAAGCGATAGCCGGTTGTTTACCGTTAATTGCGCAGGCGGTGGAGCATATTGTCACTGCTCTCCAACACGGTGGGCGGCTCATTTATCTTGGTGCCGGAACCAGCGGGCGGTTAGGCGTGCTGGACGCCTCTGAATGTCCGCCGACCTTCGGCGTGTCCCATGAAATAGTCAAAGGCGTCATCGCAGGCGGCGAATCGGCCGTCCGCTATCCTATCGAAGGGGCGGAAGATAACCGAGCCGCCGCGATTGAAGATTTAAAGCAAATTCATTTTAACGCGCAGGATATTTTAGTAGGCATTGCCGCCAGCGGAAGAACACCTTATGTTCTCAGCGGCTTGGAATATGCCAAAGGTTTTGGCGCGGTCACAATTGCGCTAACAAGCAATCCGGGCTCACCAATGAGCATCGTTGCGGATATCGCCATTGAGCCGCTCGTCGGGCCGGAAGTGCTGACGGGCTCAAGTCGTCTGAAATCCGGTACGGCACAAAAATTAATACTCAATATGCTTAGTACGGCAAGTATGATTTTACTCGGTAAATGTTATCAGAATCTGATGGTTGACGTGCAGGCGACAAATGCCAAGCTTCAAGCGCGTGCAATTAATATCGTGATGGCCGCAACCGAATGCGATCAACACACGGCGGAACAACAACTAAGCGCCGCCGGGCATAATGTAAAACTGGCTATTATGATGATTCTTACCGGACTGAAACGGGAATCGGCGGAAGCATTATTAAATCGGCACCGAGGCAAATTAAGTGCGGCGTTAGCCGAAAATCCGCCCGCTTAATTTTCCCTCCATGCCGCCTCAAATTCCGTGTAGGGGAAACAAGCCGCCGCTATAAAACATAAGGCAGCGGCTGAATTGTCAGTGCCGCGCCGTTTTGCGGTAATCGTAGCGGCATATCGAGTTGAATATCGTTATTCATCACGACCTGTAACCATAAAACATGGTCAATATTGACCGCACTGATGATCGTGCCGGTTTTTCGCCACTGGCTTTCTAATTGCATTTCAATTCCCGTCCCTAATTCGGGGCAATATTCGCGGCCATCGGCCGAATCACTTTTTAGGTTAAACAAAGCGCGTTTATTCGCCCCGCGATATTTTGCTCGCGCAACGGTTTCCTGCCCGATGTAACAGCCTTTGGAAAACGAAATCGCCTGCTCGATCACTTGTAAATTCAGCGCTTGAGGAATAAACAGATTTTGCGTTTGCGGGCTTAAATTCGGTAAGCCGGCTTGAATATCCAAATATTCCCATTGTGCAACGCTTCCATTAAATACCACCGGCAACGGCGTAGGATGGAGCAAAATCGCCCGTTCATCAGGCAGTTCGATAGAAAATTCCGCTTGAATCTGACCGCACTTTTTGCCGACAAGACCGATAAGTTGCCAATCTAACGGCTGAAAAACAATCTTTGAAAAGACGGCGTATTTTTTTAATGCCGCCAATGCACTTGGCAACAGCGCCCGCTTAATCAGCAAAAAAAAGCGATGTCGATTTAAGCGAATCAAACGAAAAATGGAAGTGACTTTGCCTTGCGGATCGCAATGGGCGGTTAATGTGGACTGACCGTCGCGCAACTGACAAACATCGGTCGTTAATTGCCCCTGTAAATATTTTTCCGCCTCGTCGCCCGTCGCTTCAATAAGGCAATATTGTTCAAGTCGAATAAATGTCGTCATCGGCTTTCCTATTCAAGATTTTGAATCTGTTCGCGCATTTGCTCAATTAACACTTTCAACTCCACGCCGGAAGCCGTAATTTCCGCATTAATCGATTTGGAGCTTAACGTATTAGATTCACGATTGAGTTCCTGCATCATAAAATCGAGCTTACGCCCCACAGCGCCGCCCTTTTGCAAAATATTTGTTGTTTCTTTGACATGCATTTGCAGCCGATCCAATTCTTCCTCAACGTCAATACGTTGCGCCAATAAGACCATTTCCTGTTCGAGGCGCTGCGGCTCTAGTTGCAATTGCGCCTCCTGAAAACGCTGTAATAACCGGTCGCGCTGCCATTGTAAAACCGACGGCATTTGTGACCGCACTTTCTCGACTTCTAGGTTGATCGCCTCCAAGCGCTGTTGAATAATCGCCTGTAATTTAGCGCCTTCGCGACCGCGCATCGCGATAAAGTCACTCAATAATTCGTCAAAGGCCGATAGCAAATCTAAACTCATGGTGTCTAAATCCTGCTCCGGCACTTCTACCACGCCGGGATAGCGTAAAATATCCGTTAAGTTGATTTCTCCTTCACCCGCCTCGTTTTTTATCCATTGTAGCGACTGAATAACCTGTTTCGTCCAGTCGCGATTTAAATGTAACGCCGAGGCCGTTTGATTGTTATGTTCAATGCGGAGCGTGCATTCGATTTTTCCGCGCGTTAAACGCTGGCGCAACTTGTCACGCAACGAATTTTCCAAACCACGGAACGCTTCCGGCAGACGAAAAAAAGGCTCCAAATAACGTTGATTTACCGAGCGAATTTCCCATACGGCCTCGCCCCAGCTTTTCTTTATTTCAAGGCGCGCAAAGCCTGTCATACTATAAATCATAAATCCTCATTAAATTAAATCGTCATTTATCGACGCTATTGTAATAACAAACCGCCCAAATTGCGACCTTATCCCGAAAATAACGCTCAGACTTCATACCAAATTCGATTAATATAAAAATTCACTCTCCCTGCCGGTGTTTCGACCCAAATGTCGTCATCAATCTGTTTGCCGATGAGCGCTCTGGCCACCGGCGAATCAATGGAAATCCAATGTTTGGCAGGATCAAATTCGTCGCAACCGACCAAACGATATTGTTTAATTTCGCCCTGTTCATTTTCCAGTTCCACCCAAGCGCCGAAAAAAACCTTTCCCTCCTGCCGTGGCGAATAATCGACGATTTGTAGCACTTCCAGGCGTTTTGTTAAAAACCGTACGCGTCGATCGATTTCTCTTAAACGCCGTTTACCGTAAATATATTCGGCATTTTCGCTACGATCACCCAATGCAGCGGCGTCGGACACGGCTTGGGTCACTTTCGGACGCTCTTCTTTCCATAAAAATTTCAGTTCTTGATCCAGTCGATTCCAACCTTGGCGCGTAATGTAGTTTGATTTTGCCATAATAAAATTCCTCACAAGAGGTGAAATTATACTGAAAAAGCAACAAATATTTGAGCCGTTTGCCCAAACACAGTATGCTATGCCGGTTTTTTGATAAAAAGAAGTCTTATATGTTAAATCAACAAATTAGCCAAATTATTGCAACGGAATTGACCGTTCGACCACAACAAATTCTTGCTGCCATTGAATTATTGGACGATGGTAACACGATTCCTTTTATCGCCCGTTATCGAAAAGAAGCGACCGGCGGACTAGACGATACGCAATTACGTCATTTTGAAACCCGTTTGATTTATTTGCGCGAGCTGGAAGAACGCCGTCAAACCATCTTAAAATCCATTGAAGAGCAAGGAAAATTAACGGAATCGCTGCGTGATAAAATTGACGCGACGCAAAGCAAAACGGAATTGGAAGATTTATATCTGCCTTATAAACCTAAACGTCGCACTAAAGGGCAAATTGCCATTGAGGCGGGTCTTGCGCCTTTGGCCGATTTATTATGGAATGCGCCTGAAAATGATCCGGAATCGACCGCACTTTCGTTTGTCAATCAAGAAAAGGGCGTACCCGATGCTAAATCCGCACTGGACGGCGCACGTTATATTTTGATGGAGCGTTTTGCCGAAGAGGCCGGTTTATTGGCTAATGTGCGGGATTATTTAGCCAAAAATGCCGTTATCGTCTCAACCGTGCTTGAAGGAAAAGAAACCGAAGGCGCAAAATTTCAGGATTATTTCGATTATCGCGAACCGTTGAAAAACGTGCCGTCCCACCGTGCATTGGCGATGTTTCGAGGCCGTAACGAAGGTTTCCTACAATTAAGTTTAAATGCCGATCCTGACGCGGAGGAAGGGACACGACACAGTTATTGCGAAGACATCATCCGTGATTACCTAAATGTTCACTTCAGCGGCCAAGCGGCAGATAAATGGCGGGAACAAGTGATTGCCTGGACGTGGAAAATTAAAGTATCGCTACATTTGGAAACGGAATTGATGGCAAGTTTACGGGAAAAAGCGGAAGAAGAAGCCATTGATGTTTTCGCCCGAAATTTGACCGCACTTTTGATGGCCGCGCCGGCCGGTGCGAAAAATACCATGGGGCTGGATCCGGGCTTGCGAACGGGAGTAAAAGTCGCCGTTGTGGATAATACCGGCAAATTATTGGAAACCGCGACAATTTATCCCCATACCGGACGTGAAAATGAAGCGCAAATCGCCCTTTTGGGACTCATTCGCAAACATCATGTCGAATTAATCGCCATCGGTAACGGTACGGCATCCCGCGAAACTGAACGATTTGCCAAAAACGTGATTAAAGAAATCAAAGAAAATAAACCACAAACCGTGGTCGTCAGCGAGGCGGGGGCTTCCGTTTATTCCGCTTCGGAATTCGCAGCAAATGAATTTCCTGATTTGGATGTATCTCTGCGCGGGGCGGTTTCGATTGCCCGCCGTTTGCAGGATCCTCTGGCGGAATTGGTAAAAATTGAGCCGAAAGCTATTGGGGTCGGGCAATATCAGCATGATGTGAATCAAAGCCAATTGGCTCGTAAACTGGATGCCGTAGTAGAAGATTGTGTGAATGCCGTCGGGGTGGATTTAAACACGGCGTCTGCGCCATTACTTGCGCGTGTTGCCGGAATGACCAAAGTACTTGCTCAAAATATCGTCAGTTATCGTGATGAACACGGCCGGTTTGAAAGTCGGACCGAACTGAAAAACGTACCGCGTTTGGGGCCGAAAGCGTTTGAACAATGCGCCGGTTTTATGCGGATTGCGAAGGGAAAAAATCCGCTGGATGCCTCAGGCGTCCATCCGGAAGCCTATCCGGTGGTAGAAAAAATTCTACAAGCGACGGCTCAATCCATTCAGACGTTGATGGGGAATGCCGGATTGGTTCGTCAATTGGATGCAAAACAATTTATTGACGCTCAATTCGGCTTGCCGACCGTGCAGGATATTTTCAAAGAATTGGAAAAACCGGGACGGGATCCACGCGGCGAGTTTAAAACGGCCGCCTTTGCGGAAGGTATCGAAACAATCACCGATTTAAAAGCGGGGATGATTTTGGAAGGCACGGTAACGAATGTGACAAATTTCGGCGCTTTTGTCGATATTGGCGTTCACCAAGACGGACTTGTTCATATTTCTTCCCTGAGCGATAAATTTGTCGAAGATCCTCACCAAATCATCAAAACCGGCGATATTGTTAAAGTGAAGGTGCTTGAAGTTGATGTCGCACGCAAACGTATTGCGTTGACGATGCGCTTGGAGGAAAGTGCGGTTAAAAACGAAGGAAAATCCGACCGCACTTTAAATGCCCCGCGAGGAAATTTAGCACGCCGAGAACCTTATCCGCAAAGCAATAGCGCGATGGGGAACGCCCTTGCTAATGCGTTGAAGAATCGGAAAAAATAACCAACGTTTTTATTGCATTATATAAAGCGGCCGTTGTTGTTAATAATTAATGAACAACAACAGTAGCTTTGTTTTTTGCTTATTCGGAGAAAAAATAAGCGTTTTGCGTTTTAAATTCAGATTTAAGTAACGTCTTCACATCAGACCAGCGCAACATAATATCCGGCGTCCCTTCTGCAAAGGAGGCGATTTCGTAAGGCTGATATACAAAATGGATGCCGTCATAATCAAAATAAATATTTGTCGTGACAGGGAGCGGATCCTGTTGTGCAGTTAAGGCGTCGGAGGCATTCGAGTGATAAGATTCGGCAATTAATTCGCCCAATTTTGGCTGATTTTCTTTATCAAATAAATCGTCTAAAGTGATAATTTTTTGCGCGGTTAAATCAACGGGAAAATAATCAATGTTATACATGCCGTGGGCGCCACCGCTATAGCCGTAGCGATACGCCGAGAAAACGGCAAACTTACCATACTGAAAGCGGAAATTGAGGTGGAAAATCTCTTCCGTACCAATCACCGGCTCCGCCTTCATTTCAGCCGATTTATCCTTATAAATTTGTTGATATTTTTGTTTCAACTCGTCCCGTGTCATTGCTTTCGAGGCAATTTTAAATCCATTTTCGTCATTATCCGAGCCGGCTATAGTAAATAATAAGCGATTAAGCCAGTCAATGTTGGTGTTAACTGTTGAAAATTCAATATGCAATTCCCCGGATTCCAGCTCAAGGTCATTTTTAGGGTAAATCACCTTTTCTTTTTGATTAAAAACCCTATCGGGCTCGACGAGAACGGCGGGAATAATCTGTTTGTTTTTTTCATCGGCTAAGGCTAAGTCTGTCTTCAATTGCGCCGTTTCCGAACGCAATTGAGCGATCATTTGCTCTTTTTGAGCAAGTTGTTCCGCTGTCTTTTTATCGTCACAACCAGTAATAAACATCATTAAAACTAATGTTGCTACAAATGTTTTTTTCACAATCAATCTCCTTATAAACTAAATGTGTCTTTATCACGTAAAAAATGGGCGTCGCCTTTACGCCGCAAAAAACCGCTACGATCAAAAAATTCAATTAATTGCACGGTGAGTTTACGCCCGAAGCCTAACATATCGCGGATTTCATTAACCGAAACTTTGCCGCTCCGCTCCGCCCGCTCTCCGATTAGACGAGCATAAGTGTAAATTTGTTCCGTCAGAAAAAAGCGATCTTTAACAATAGGGGTTAGATAACCCAATTTGCCGGCTTTATACATGAAATTACGCATATCACGTTCATCCCATTTTAGTAAATTCGCCACATCCCGCACCCAAAGCGCCTGTCCGTTTGCTTGTTCAAACTGATTGAGAACGTTTTGCCACAATATTTGTTCTTCTGTGGAAAACTGAATTTTATGTTCCGGCAAATGAAACCATCCGCGTGTTTGCTGAATCTCGCCGCGAGCCAACAATTCGTCCATAAAGTGATAGATTAAATTTTCCGGCTGATTTAATGCGACGATACGATAAAGTCGCGCTTTAGAAACGCCGATTTGGTCGTCATGCTGCTTATGATAAAGGGAAAGTGCGGTCAATATTTGATGAGATTTTTCGCGTTGATAATCCGGGTGAAAACACCATTGCTGATAACGAATATTGCCCGATTGAAGCAACATTTGCGTCAATTGCGCTTCGGTTAACTGCGCAATCCACATTAACCGCTCAATGGATTCGGCGCCCTGCTGTAAATATAGATTAATACGCTCCGCGGTCGTTTGCGCATGTTGCAAATGGGTCAGAAAGGCTAAACGCGCATCGGTTCGTTTATAACGATTAGGCGAATCAATTTCCAATACCGTCGCGCCACCGATCAAAATTTTTGCATCCCCCGAACGTAAAATAAGCCGATCGGCATAGGTTAAAAACAATGGCTCGGCGAGAACTAATTCCGCAGTAACCGGTTGATTCCGAATCGCCGAATTTTCTGTCAATAAAGTCAGTCTTCCCGTCGTACGACTTGCCGCATGATAAAGATGAACAGGCTGGCTTTTGTTCAACGCGACCGTCGGCTCAACTAACACCGTAATACGATTCGTCGGTGCTATCGACGACGCAGAAAGCAGCCAATCGCCGCGTTGAATGGCGGTACGGTCAATATCAATATTGATATTCAGCGCCAAGCGTTGCCCGGCCAGCCCCGTTAATGCCGGCGTATTCTGGGCATGGATATTTTTTATACGAACTTTTTGACCGGAAGAAAGAAAAATTTCATCATCAATTGCCACCTTGCCCGAAAAAGCCGTTCCGGTTACTACCGTCCCTACGCCTTTTACCGTAAAAACGCGATCGATGGCATAGCGAAACGGTCTGTTCTGTTCCGCCAAATTAGGCAATGCGTGCAAATAATCCCGTAATGCGGTAATTCCTTGGCCGGTGTGGGCAGAAGTAATAAAATAAGGCGCATCCTTTAAACAAGGAATTTGACTCAATTCGGCTTGAAGCCGTTCGATTTGCTCTTCCGTCGTGCGATCGGCTTTGGTGATAACCACAATAATTCGCTTTAAATGAAGCAATTGTAAAATCGCCATATGTTCTTTCGTTTGTGCACGAATTCCTTCATCCGCCGCCACAATCAGCATCGCATAATGAATACCGCCAAGCCCGGCCAACATATTCGGTAAAAATTTCTCATGTCCCGGTACATCAATAAAACCCAGAACTTTATCGTCAAAAGGTAAATAAGCATAACCGAGATCGATTGTCATACCGCGTTTTTTTTCTTCCGGCAAATGCGCCGTATTTTTGCCGGTTAAAGCCTCTAAAAGGGCAGTCTTACCATGATCAACATGGCCTGAAGTCACAATAATCATAAGTTTTCCAGCGTATCCAATAAACATTCAAAATTCGCCACACTACGTAAATCCAGCCAAATTCTGTTTTTCTCAATTCGCCCGATAATTGGCTGTGGTAGGGATTTAAAACGTGATAAAAGTGCGGTTAGTTTTTCCTGTGTTTCACTCATAATGGTCACGGCGACGGAAGGAAGAACCGTCGAAGGCTGCGCTCCGCTGCCGATCTGCGCAAAACTTTCAGCAATAGCCAAACGATAATCGCTCAGCCGAGATGCCAGCCTTGCTTTAAGTTCGCCGGCTTTGCGTTCAAGCTCCTCTACAGGCTGTGTTAATAAAGAGAATGTCGGTAATGTTTGCGTTAATTTTTCCGGTTGCAAATAGAGTCGCAATGTCGCCTCCAGACCAGCCAAACTTACTTTATCACAACGTAGTACACGTTTTAACGGATGAGCTTGTAAACGGTCAATCCACTCTTTTTTTCCGACAATAATTCCCGCTTGCACCCCGCCTAATAACTTATCGCCGGAAAAGGAAACTAAGTCAACACCTTGCGCCACTTTTTCTTGCACGGTAGGTTCATACGGCAACTGATATTGGCTTAAATCAATCAATGCACCACTGCCTAAATCAGTGATAATCGGAATATGATATTCGCTTCCCAGCCTAACCAGTTCCTGCTCAGTCACCGAATGGGTAAATCCGGAAATTTGATAATTACTGCAATGAACTTTCATCAAAAAAGCCGTATTCTCATTAATGGCGTGACGATAATCCTGTAAGTGCGTACGATTCGTTGTTCCTACCTCAATCAATTGACAACCCGCTTGTTCCATAATATCGGGAATACGAAAAGCGCCACCAATTTCGATTAATTCGCCACGAGAAATAATCACTTCTTTATTTTTGGCAAAGGTCGCCAGCATCAATAAGACCGCCGCCGCATTATTATTCACAATACAGGCCGCTTCGGCACCGGTTAAATGACTAAGTAAGGCGCTGATATGATTATCGCGGTGACTCCGCTTCCCTTCATCCAAATCATATTCCAGTGCGACATTATATTTCATCGCATTAAGCGCCGCCTCCTGCGCCTTTTCCGCCCATAGCGCACGCCCCAAATTAGTGTGCAATACTGTTCCGGTTAAATTATGTACCGATTTTATTTGAACCTGATTTTGAGCGTTTAATCGATAACGAAGGTAGGAAACCGTGTGACGATAATCAATAAAAAAGTGCGGTAGTTTTTCGTGATGTTTAATAAACTGACGGGCTTCCGATAAAAGCCGACGGAGTTCGGTGACAACAAAAGAATGACTAAATTCAGAAACAAGCAGCTCTCCTTCCGGCGTTTTTAAAAATTTATCAACGGAAGGCAATTGTTGAAAAAGTGCGGTCATTTTCTTACTCATTTTAAAATCTCATTGAATCGCCGAGTAATTTACGCTAAAATACCGCTGATTTCAACAAAGGAAGATCGTCGTTTCCGGTGAGGCGGCAGGATTTCAAATCCTGTTAAGGACGCCAGCGTTCTTGGGTGGGTTCGACTCCCACGATCTTCCGCCAATTCACCTAAATACGCATAAATTCTCTTTCTACAGTTATTGACTAAAAACAGCATAAGCCTCAACCGGATTTCTTATTTCCGATAAAAAAGGCATACCCTACGGTATGCCTTCTTCTTATATAATTTACAGGACTAATTATTTAATAATTTTTGCAACCACGCCGGCGCCTACTGTACGGCCACCTTCAC
>CAURMH010000002.1:0-66249 GCA_963525745.1 uncultured Pasteurellaceae bacterium
CGTCCACGCTTGTGCTGTAAATTCTGTTTTTGGCACAAGCGTGGACGCTTGCGCTATCAGTGGGCTATAGTGTTATACAACGTATATAAATTGGAGGTTCACTACTATAAAACAGCATAATCCCGGCTACAACAATCCATCCGACTAAACAAACTATTCCTATATATATAGGAATCCTACTCACTGAAAATTTACAATTAATCAAACAATTAATAATTCCATCAAAACATTTACATTTTGATTTATTTAAACTTTCGTTAAGGCTATATTTGACCATAGCTCTATGATTGGGAAATTGTTCAAATTTAAATAAAGACACAAAATCATCAATACCATTTTTATTCATGGATTCTTCTAGAGCTATTTCAATTTTATCCAGCTTTGCTTCCCAATATTGTTGCCAAAATTTAGCACCAGCTGCCGCAGAAATTTGAAAAAGAGACATTATGATTCCAAGAAAAATAACTACAATCAGTAATTCTTTTTTATCTCCAAGCTGAGTCAATGCTGTAAATAGAGCACCTTGAAATAATATAAAGAAATTATTTCTTTGAATTAACTGTGTTATCTCAAAGTTTCTTGTTTCAATACAACGTTCATAGATTCGCTTTAAATTATCCAACCTATCTTCTGAAAGAGATTTTTTACTATGTTTGTTATTATTAATTATCATATGAGTTCCTTATGCTCCGTGATAGCGCACGCTTCCCAGCGTGTGCTTCTCACTCATTTTGCTGTATTACTCGGCACGCGTTAGGAAACGCGCGCCATCAATCAGCAATCAATTCATATAAAAAAACGCGCTGAAAACCGACCGCACTTTTACTTCGTCGCCCGCATTTGCGCGATAAACTTATCGAACAAATACGCGACATCGTTCGGGCCGGGGCTGGCTTCGGGGTGACCTTGGAAGCTGAACGCTGGTTGGTCGGTGAGTTCGATGCCTTGGACGGAGTTATCGAATAAAGAGCGGTGAGTTATCCGCACATTTTTCGGTAGGCTGTGTTCGTCCACTTCAAAGCTGTGGTTTTGGTTGGTGATGAGGATTTTTTGTGAAGCCAGATCTTGTACCGGGTGGTTGGCGCCGTGGTGTCCGAAAGACATTTTTTGGGTTTTGCCGCCCACGGCTAAGCCGAGCAATTGGTGCCCGAGACAAATGCCGAATAACGGTTTTTTACTTTGTAATAAGGTTTGAATGGCGGCAATGGCGTAATCGCAAGGCTCCGGATCGCCCGGGCCGTTGGAAAGGAAAATGCCGTCCGGGTTGAGCGCCAATACCGCTTCAGCGGAAGTTTTTGCCGGCACCACGGTGAGTTTGCAGCCACGTTCCGCCAGCATGCGCAAGATATTGTGTTTTACGCCGAAATCGTAAGCAACCACATGAAATTCAAAATTGTTGATTATTGAATAACCTTTGCCTACTTGCCATTCGCCTTGTGTCCATTCGTAGGCTTTCGCGCAAGTGACTTCCTGCGCCAGATCTTTACCCGTCATGGAGCCGAAACTTTTTGCCAGTTCCAACGCTTTGGCTTTGTCGATTACGCCCGACATAATGCAACCCGCTTGTGAGCCTTTGTCGCGCAATAAACGGGTTAAACGGCGGGTGTCGATTTCGCTGATGGCGACGATATTGTTTTGTTTGAGGTAGTTGGCGAGAGAAGATTGAGAACGGAAATTGCTGTGCTGCAACGGCAAATCGCGAATGATTAAGCCGGCGGCATAAACCTGATTGGACTCGGTGTCTTCGTCATTGGAGCCGGTGTTGCCGATATGAGGATAAGTGAGGGTGACGATTTGTTTGGTGTAGGAAGGATCGGTCAAGATTTCCTGATAGCCGGTCATTGAGGTGTTAAACACCACTTCACCGACGGTATAACCGATGGCGCCAAGGGCTTTGCCGTAAAAGGTGCTACCGTCGGCGAGAACGAGAATTGCCGCTTCGGACATAAATTACTCCTATTGTATTTGGTCGAGCACTTACGAATGCTCATTAACCAAATTTAGCTTTCGTTGCCGTAACAACGGGCTAAACGACACTGATAAAAATCAGGCGGTTATTTTATCAAGTAAAGATAAGTTTTCAAAATGGTCAATAAATTAAATTTTATTCATAAATTTGCATAAATATTTAATTAAATTAAGTAGTGTAAACGTAAAAGATAATTTTTTTGTAGATCTGCGTTAAGTTGGTTAGAATGACGTCAATTTGCTTGTATTAAATAAGGAAACAAGAATGAAAAAAGCAGTAAGATTAACCGCCGTTTTTTTGGCGGCGGCGTTACTGGGCGCCTGTGCCGTCAATGAAAACGGTGAGCGTAACGATCCGCTTGAAAAAGTCAATCGCGTAATGTGGGATTTTAACTACAACGTCATGGATCCTTATCTTTTGGAGCCTGCCGCAAAGGTTTGGCGAAATTATGTGCCGACGCCGGTTTCTTCCGGCCTGGCGAATGTCGCCAACAACCTTGATGAACCGGTCAGTTTTGTTAGTCGTCTGTTAGAAGGCGAGCCGCGCAAGGCTTTTGTGCATTTTAACCGCTTTTGGATCAATACGATTTTCGGTTTAGGCGGCCTAATTGATGTCGCCGGTCGTAGCGAACCGTTACAAATCGACGCACAGCGCGGTTTGGGAGAAACTTTAGGCACTTACGGTATCGATCCCGGCGCTTATGTCATGTTGCCCGTTTATAATGCGACCACGCCGCGCCAGTTAACGGGCGCCGCAGGCGATGCAGGCATGATGTACCCATTCTGGAATTGGGTGGGTGGCCCTTGGTCACTGGTGAAATATGGCGTTCAAGCCGTCGACGGTCGTGCAAAAGCCTTGGATCAAACCGAATTGCTGCGTCAGGCGCAAGATCCCTACATCACCTTCCGTGAAGCCTACTATCAAAATTTAGCGTTTAAAGTCAACAACGGAAAAACCGAAGAAAGCCCGCAAAAGCGCCTTTCCGACGACGTTTTAAAAGAAATCGATTAAACCCGAAAGTGCGGTCGTTTTTGACCGCACTTTTATCTTTCACCCTTCAAAAGGAGCAACATAATGTCCTACGGAATCCAAGTAAATCAAAAAGCCGAACCGATTCACACAGAAAATGCCCCGGCCGCCATCGGTCCTTATGTACAAGCCGTCAATTTCGGCAATTTGTTATTCACTTCGGGTCAAATTCCGGTCAATCCGACCACCGGCGAAATCCCCGCCGACATCGTTGCACAAACCCGTCAATCCCTTGAAAACGTGAAGGCGATTGTAAAAAAAGCGGGATTAAACGTGGCGGATATTATTAAAACCACCGTATTTATGAAAAATTTAGCGGATTTTGCCGCTGTAAACGCCGAATACGAACGCTTTTTTAAAGAAAATCGCCATCCGAATTTCCCGGCGCGTTCCTGCGTTGAAGTGGCGCGTTTACCGAAAGACGTCGGCATTGAAATCGAAGCGATCGCCGTAAAACAAGCATAAAGCGAGCGCATAATTCATAAAAGAAAAACGCCGTATTGTTAACAATACGGCGTTGATTGTGACGATGTTATTTATTTGGGTTTGTAAGTGCGGTCGATTTTTTCCAAATTTTACGGATCTAATTCATCCAATAAACTGCCTTTTGCCGCACTCAAATACTGCAGCATCGACCAAACCGTCAAAATTACCGCCACATAAAGCAAGAAAATCGCCAAATAAACCATATAATCGTTATAGCGCCAAAGCAGCCCGCCCAAGGCTAACATCTGCGCTGTGGTTTTCAATTTACCCAGCCATGACACCGCCACTTTATTGCGATCGCCGATTTGTGCCATCCATTCGCGCAGCGCTGAAATAATAATTTCACGCGAAATCATAATAATCGCCGGCAGCGTAATCCAAATGGAATGCTGATATTCCACAATTAACACCAACGCCGCAATCACAATCACCTTATCCGCCACCGGATCAAGAAACGCCCCGAAACGCGTGGTTTGTTTCCATTTGCGCGCCAAATAACCGTCGAACCAATCCGTAATCGAGGCAATAAAAAAGATCAACGTCGTAATAAACGGCGAAGAATCAATCGGTAAATAAAACGCCAACACAAAAAAAGGAATTAAAATAACCCGAAACAGCGTCAGAAAAATAGGAAAATTCAGTTTCATCACAAACCCCGACCGAACTTTAGTGAAATAGTTTTTATTCTAATCCATCCTGCTAAAAATGAGAATAAAAATCTACGCTCAAGGCGCGGCAAAACTTCTTAAAAACTGACCGCACTTTACCTCATAGCTTTATTTGTTTTATACAGTGTAAAGTGCGATCGTTTTTGTCGATTTTTTTTTCGTATTTTTATTCCTGAGCCGACTCTTCTTTGGCTTGTAAGATAATGGCTTGAATTTCCGCCGCCATTTTTTGATCACATTCGCGAGCGATGTCGCGCATGAGCGGATTTTGGAATAACCCTGTATTAGGATCATAAACGTTTGACATGAGGGCGACTTCATGGCGATCTGCATCGAAGTAGTAATCGCCGATTTTTTTTACGGTTTCCGGCGCCATGCCTAGTGCTTCCAGCGCATATTTACCGCAACGTACGGCGGAATCGAAGGTTTCGCGAATTACTTCGTTTGCGCCCGAACGATATAACTGAAAGGTATTGAAACGATCGTAAGCGCGGGCAATAATTTTTATATTCGGGTTGATTTCACGGGCAAAGTGGATAATGTCCGCAGCCTGTTGTTTATTATCAATTGCGACGACTAAAAGCTCCGCTTGTTCAAGTCCGGCGGCGATTAAAAATTCGCGGCGGGAAGCATCGCCGAAATAGGATTTAATGCCGTATTCGTTAAAACCTTTAATCATGTTTGGATTGAGATCAATCACGGTGGTGGCGTATCCGCTTAAACGCAGCAAATCGTTGACAATTTGCCCGAAGCGTCCCATACCGATAATTAATGTCGGGTGTTGTTCATCAATTTCGTCATGAGCCGGTAATTCTTCCGCTGTAGTCTGAGGGGCGAATTTTTCATATAAAACTAAGGCGATTGGGGTTAATACCATAGAAAGGACAACAACGGCGGTCATATTCGCATTGACCGTTTCGTTAATGACGCCTTGAGCGGTTGCGGCAGCGAATAAAACAAAGGCAAATTCGCCGCCTTGAGCCATTAATAATGCGCGTTCTAAAGCGGTTTTATGAGTGCTTTTGGCAAGGCGGGCGACGAAATAAATACAGATTCCTTTGGTTAGCATTAATGCCAGAACGCCTGTAATGATTAATAGCCAGTTTTCTGCTACGACGGTGAGATTTAACGCCATGCCGACACCGAGAAAAAAGAGTCCTAACAAGAGACCGCGAAAAGGTTCAATATCGGCTTCCAGTTGATGACGAAAGGCGGATTCCGATAACATGACGCCGGCCACAAATGCGCCCATTGCCATAGAAAGCCCGGCTTCTTCCATCAATAGCGCGGCGCCTAATACAACAAACAGCGCCGCCGCGGTCATCACTTCACGCGCTTTGGAATTGGCTAAAATACGGAAAACGGGATTGAGAATGAAACGACCGATAAAAACCAGTGCGGCCAAAGCGAGCATGGCGATACCCGCCGATTCCCACCACGGCATGGATTGCTCCGTTTTTTCCAGCGGGGAAAGAAAGGTGATAATGGCTAATAAAGGAACAATGAGAAGATCTTCGAATAATAAAATTGAAACCATTTTTTGTCCCGGTTTGGTGGATAACGCTTTGCGTTCTCCTAAAACCTGCATCACGATCGCCGTAGAGGTTAAAACGAAGCCGGATGAACAAACAAAGGCGATTTCCCACGAGACGCCGAATTGTGCCGAAACAATGGTCATCACAAGTGCCGAAAGAATGACCTGTAAACTACCCAAACCGAATATTTGGCGACGCAGGCTCCATAAATGCGACGGTTTCATTTCCAAACCAATCACAAATAGGAACATCACCACGCCGAATTCCGCAATGTGTAGAATAGCGTGCGAATCTGTGACTAATTTTAAGCCGAATGGGCCGATGATTAATCCGGCGGCCAAGTAACCAAGAACGGATCCCAAGCCGATTCGCTTAAACAACGGTACGGCCACAACGGCGGCGCCCAGTAACACAACAACACGGATTAAATCTCCCGCCCCTGATGTTTCCATAAATTCCTCCAAATAAAATAAGAATGTGAAAATTACAAATAATGTACAAAATCTGTTATGTCGTTATTTCGAGGCGCACGTTCGGTTTTTTCTTCCGCGCTGCCGATCATAACCAACGCAATGATTTTATCCTTTTCCCGACAGCCAAAAGCCTTGCGCAGGGCGGAACCTTCAATCCACGGTCCGGTAAGCCAAACATTGTCGAAGCCGAGCGCATTGGCGGCCAGCTGGATGGCATAAGTGGCGGCGCCGGCGGTCATCATTTGCTCCCATGCAGGAACTTTAGCTATTTCCGGCTGAATTTTTGCGACGACACCAATAATCATCGGCGCACGGGTCGTTATTTTTGCCGCTTTTTGCAACCGCTCTTCACCAAGATTCAGCTCAACTACGGCGGATTTTAGTAATTCGGCTAATGTTGTCAGCCCGTCATTTTCTACGATCACAAAGTGATAGGGTTGTAATTTGCCATGATCCGGTGCGTGCAAAGCGGCTTGTAATATTTGATCAAGTTGGGCTTTGTTTGGCGCCGGGGCAGAGAGTTTTTTCGTCGATTTACGCGTCGTTAATAATTTCAGTGCATCCATTTTTCGTTTTCCCGAAGATAAAGTGCAGTCAATTATAGCATAGTTTTTGCCAACGCTTTATGCTAATCTAGTCATATTTTAATTTAATATGAATCCCTTATGAATCCTTTATTACGCCTCGTTAAATGCTTGTGGAATACGATTAATTTCATTCGTGATCTGATCATGAATATCTTTTTTGTATTTTTCATTTTATGTCTGGCTGTCATGATAAGTCTTTTTTCAGGCAAAAAAGAAAGTCTCTCGCTTAACGGCGCTCAAGGCGCGTTGTTATTGAATTTAGACGGTTATTTAGCCGATAATCAAGAATCCTCACCGGGTTGGGAAAACACCTTTCGCGAGCTGAATAACGAACGAATTGCCCATAAAATCTCCACATTTGATGTTCTTTATGCCCTTCGGCAAGCGACACAGGACGAGCGAATTCAAGGCTTGGTACTGGATTTAAATTACTTCGACGGCGCTGATCTGCCCGCGCTGACATCTATTGGGAATGCACTAAACGCTTTCAAATTAACGGGTAAGCCTGTGATCGCCTATGCTAAAAATTATTCCCAAGGGCAATATTTATTAGCCAGTTATGCCGATGAAATCTACTTGAACCCGATTGGCGAAGTGACGATTTCCGGTTTAAGACAAGAAACGCTTTATTTTAAAGAATTACTCGATCGTTTAGCCGTGACGTCGCATGTTTTCCGCGTCGGTACTTACAAATCCGCCGTTGAACCGTTTTTGCGTAGCGATATGTCGCCGGAGGCCAGAGAAAATATGCAAAGATGGCTGGAGCCGATGTGGCGCGATTATGTTGCGATCATCGCCCAAAATCGGCAAATTTCCACACAACAGGTTTTGCCGTCGGCAAAACGTTATTTAACGGAGCTCAACGCGTTGAAGGGGGATGGAACGGCTTATACAATGCAACGAAAATTGGTCACCGGGCTTGCGACGGAGGCGGATTTTGACAGAAAAATGACCGCACTTTTCGGCAAAAATGAAGCGGGGCGTGCAAAATTATTCGCTTTTGAGGACTATTTGGCCGCGTTGCCGGATCGCATGGAATGGACTTCGGCGCCGAATAAAATTGCGGTAGTCAATGTGGAAGGGACGATTGTGGACGGCGAAAGTGACGAAAGCAGTGCGGGAGGCGATACGATTGCAGGATTATTGCGCGAAGCTTATCAAGACGACGCTGTTAAAGCGGTTGTGCTTCGCGTCAACAGCCCGGGCGGTAGCGCGTTCGCTTCCGAATTAATTCGCCAAGAAATTGATCATTTGCAAGCGGCAGGCAAACCGGTCGTCGTTTCTATGGGGGCGATGGCGGCTTCCGGCGGCTACTGGATTGCGGCAACCTCCGATTATATTGTGGCGGATAAAAACACCGTCACCGGTTCCATCGGCATTTTTGCGCTCTTACCGACGTTTGAAAACAGTATAAAAAAATTAGGCATGAATGCCGACGGCGTTTCCACTACCGATTTGGCCGAAGGCTCCGCGTTTAGTCCGTTAAGTCAGGAAATGAGTGATATTTACCAACTACAAATCGAGCATGGTTATGACCGTTTTCTGGATTTAGTCGCGCAAGGGCGAAATCTGGATAAAAAACAAGTGGATAAAATTGCACAGGGGCAAGTATGGCTGGGAAGCGACGCTTACAAATATAAGTTAGTGGATGAGCTGGGCGACTTTACAAGTGCGGTCAAAAAAGCCAAAGAATTAGTGAATTTACAACGGGTCGGCGAACAAATCGACGAATTTTCCGTCGAATGGCTGACGGAGGACGAAAGCGGTTTTATCGGAAAATTATGGCGCAATATGAATCGTAACGGCGGTGCATGGTTAGCTCAATTTGTTCTTCGACAACTCGGTTTACCGGCGCAATCCTGGCAAAGTGAATTTATACCGCTAAGTAAATTTAATGATCCGAAAGGACAATATTTATACTGTTTAACTTGTGGGGCAGTGAAATAACAAAGTCATTTATGTAGTCAAAATTTCGTTATTATGTAGCAAATGCACAAAACGGTTGCTGAGCCTGTCGAAGCATTAGTTTTGTGCATTTTAGCGCTGAAATTACTTATCCTTCGACAAGGGGCGACCGTAATTTCAGCTTTGTGTAACGGCTACCTAATGTCGCAAAATTCTTCAATTTTGACCGCACTTTTATGAAATAAACTCTTTTTTAGGTTGACGTATGAAAAAATGGTTATCGATTTTTGTGTTGTTTTTAGCGGCGCTCGGCATCGTGATTTATCAATATGTTATTGATGAGCAATCTAATGCGACGGCGGTAAAAATGACCGTTCAAGCGCCGGAAATTACCGATTATAATGATGCCAAGCCGCGGATTTATCCTGTTTTGGTCACATTTGATGCGGCGGCTGCGCCGTTAAAAGATGTTCATAAATCTATCACTGAAGGTGTAAAAATTTCGCCGAATTTGGTGGGGGAATGGACATGGGTTGATGATCGAACATTAAGCTTTTTACCGCAAACCGATTGGCAGGCCGGTCGTGAATATGAGATTAAACTGGCCAAATCGGCGCTGATTGATACGCAAACCTATCAAAATTTAACCGGAAAATTTAATACGGCGGCTTTTACCGTGACTCAAGAGGAAAATGAGTTTTATCAGGATCCGGTCAAACCGGATACGCGCTTTGCCGCTTATCGATTTACTTTCAGCCATCCGATAAATAAAGCCGAATTTGAACAATCGGTCAGTCTAAAATTAATTCGTCGCAATAAAGACAAAACCGAGACATTAATTAATCCGTTAACGCCCGAAATTCGTTACGATGAAAAAGGTTTGACGGCATATGTTAATTCGCCGACGCTCGGCTTAGCGAACGCAGACAATCAATTCGTACGATTGGCGTTTGATAACCAATTGCTTGAAGCGGCCGTAGGGGGAGAAGCGGCGAAAGAAGTGCAGGATTTTTCACCGGATGTTGCCGTGCCGACAAAATTCAGTTTAACGGCGAATGTTAATGTGGATTTTATTTTTAATCGTCAACAGCAACGCTCGGAGCAATTGGTCGGGTTGAATTTTAATCAGGCGGTAAAAGGCGCCGACTTAGCGAAAAATATTAAAGGTTGGTTGTTGCCTCTTTCTGATCGTCCCGGCGGTTGGGTGAGTGAAACGGAGCAGGCGCAGGCGCTGAAACGGGCGGAACCGATTACCCTAGAATGGGTGCCGACGGAAAACCCGTATGAAGCGACGCAACATTTTCGCATTGATGTGCCGGAAAAACGTCAAATCGTGGTAGAAATTGATCCGAAATTGACCGCACTTGGCGGTTATCAATTAGCGGGTGAAAATGCGTGGTCGTTATATGTGGACGAATATCCGGAATATCTTTCCTTTGTGGGTGAAGGCGCATTATTGTCTACGCAGGGCGATCGTAAAATTGCGGTTGTCGCTCAGAATATCGATACGGCAACTGCAGTGATCGGTCGCGTTCAAATCAATCAGTTGCGTCACTTAGCCGCACTGAACCAGGATCGTTTTGAAAATCCCGATTTAGGTAATCTGCCTTTTGAAAATATTGCGACCTTTAAACAGGAAACCTTACGTTTTCCGCCTTCTCCCGATCACAAACCGGTTTATGGTAGCCTTGATTTATCGGATTATAAGCGCGGCGTCTTTTGGTTAAAACTGTCGACAGATGATGAAAAAAGCAGCGAAACCTATAAGCAGGAAGTTTATCCTTGGGATAACACTAAAAACCGAGATTATCGCTTGGTCGTGCTCAGTGATTTAGGCCTGATTGCCAAGAAAAATAAAGACGGCGGTTATCAGCTTTTCGTTCAATCCATTGAAAAAGGAACGCCGTTGGTTGACGTTCGCATAGAAGTGATTTCGGCCGGCGGAAAAACATTGGCCGGCGCGGTGACGAATGAAGACGGCGTGGCGGAATTTCCTGCCTTTCCGGTTGAACAATTTAATAAAGCGGATCGTCCGGTGATGTTTATTGCCGGGTTAGGCGATGATTTAACCTTTTTACCTTTCTCGCGTCATGGCGGAAATAGTGATCTTCTCAAATATAACGGTAGTTTGGATTATTCCCGTTTTGACATCGGCGGCGTAGAAGAAAAAGACACATCCGAATTGGAAAGTTATGTTTTTTCCGATCGCGGCATTTATCGCGCCGGTGAAACGGTTCATTTCGGCGTGATTTCTAAAGCGAAAGATTGGACGATGGCCTTGGATAATTTGCCGCTGGAAGCCGTTTTAACGAACAGCCGCGGCGATCGCGTCGAAAATCGCACGATACAAGTCGCCCGTTTTGGGTTAAATAGTTTGGATTTTGATTTACCTGAAAATGCCGTAAGCGGTCAATGGACGTTAAATCTGTATTTTAACAAAGACGATGACGAAACATTAATCGGTTCGGCGACGATTCAGGTGCAGGATTTTCAGCCGGACAGCATGAAATTAAACGCGCAATTTGCCGGGCAGGCGCGTCAGGGCTGGTATTTGCCGGCGCAATTAACGGTGAATGTGCAAGCGAATAATTTGTACGGCACCCCGGCGCAGCAGCGTTTAATTCGTGCCGAATTGGCCGGCGCGGTTGAGAATCCAACGTTCATGCAATACCCCCATTATCGTTTTTACGCAAGTTCACAAGGGGAAGAATGGGAACGATCACTGCCGGAAAAAATGACCGATACGCAAGGAAAAGCCGTCTTTGACTTGGATTTGAGCCAATTTGATGAAAATACGGTACAGCGCCTTTATTTCACGGCCGATGTCTTTGAGACGGCACAGGGCGGCGGTCGGGCGGTTTCTACCGCACAAACGGCGTTAGTTTCTGCACGGCCTTTTATGCTGGGGTATCGAACAACGTCCGATTTGCAATATTTACGCCAAAATCAGACCGCACTTTTACATTTTGTTGCGGTCGATCCTGAATTAAAACAAATTGCGCCGAAAGGATTAAGCGCCGTTCTTTTAGCCCGTAAAACCTTATCGGTTCTGGCGGAAAATTCTGCCGGAAAATTAGAATATCAGGTGAAAAAAGTCGACAGTGAAATTAATCGAAAAGCACTGAACATCGACGAGAACGGTCTTGAGTATGCTTTGCCGACAGAGCAGGTGGGCGACTTTGTTTTAGAGATTCGTGATATTGGCGATAAAACCGTTCAGCGTATTCCGTTTAATATCGTCGGTAACAGCGATTTAGCGACGGCGTTGGAACGCAATCAGACGTTGCAGTTGCGTTTGAATAAAAAAGCCTATAAGGCGGGCGATGACATTGAGCTTTCCATTCTTGCGCCTTATATCGGTAGCGGGTTAATCACATTGGAGCGGGATCGGGTTTATGCTTATAAATGGTTTACCAGCGAAACCCCGGCGTCGGTTCAAACGTTGCGGGTGCCCGATGATTTTGAAGGATCCGGTTATATTAACGTTCAATTTATTCGCAGTCCGAATTCTGATGAGGTATTTAGCTCGCCGTTGAGTTATGCTGTGGTGCCGTTTGCGGCGGACACCAGCGAAAGACGATTCCCATTGACGCTTACGGTTCCGCAAAAATTAAACGCGGGCGAACCGTTGCCGATAACACTGAAAGCGGAACGTTCCGGTAAAGCCATCGTTTTTGCCGTCGACGAAGGTATTTTGCAGGTGGCGGATTATCAATTAGCTCACCCGCTGGATTTCTTCTTCCAAAAAGCGATGTTAAAGGTTTCCACCTTTCAGTTACTCGATTTAATTTTACCGTCTTATACGAAAGTGATTCGTCTGGTACAAAGCGGTGGGGATGCTTCCATAGAAATGTTTGCCGCTATGAAAAGAATGAACGCAAGCAGCAACCCGTTTAAACGCAAAACTGATAAACCGGTGACCTTTTGGTCGGGGATCATTGATTTTGAGGCAAATAAAGCGAAATCACTGACCTATCCGCTGCCCGCCCAATTTAACGGCGCGATTCGGGTCATGGCGGTAGCATTGGACGAACAGGCGATCGCAACGGCCGAGGCGATGACACAAGTTCAATCGGATATTGTGTTAACCCCTAATTTACCCACGGTGATGACTCCCGGCGATGAAGCGGTCGTGACGCTAAATGTCGCGAATACGACGGATAAGTCGCAAGATTTGACTATCGAATTGAAACAATCGGCGCATTTTGAACGGCAAAATGTGCCTCAACAGTTAACCTTGGCGCCTCATTCGGAAAGTGCGGTCAAATTTTCGCTTAAAGCGACGACACAACTCGGTTCGGCGCCGCTAACCTTTGTCGTGAACAATGGAACGCAGTCGTTTATGTATAAGGCCGACGTGTCTGTCCGCCCGTTAGTGCCGCAACAACATTGGCTGAAGGTGGGTAAACTGGCGGCGCATAAACAAACGACAGAGGGTGATCTACCTTCGTTATTTCCAACCCATAACCGCCAAACCGCGTTGCTGTCAAATTCACCGTTAGTCTTGGCACAAGGCGTTTCTCACTATTTGGCCAATTACGATAATTATTGCACCGAGCAAATAATCAGTATGGCGATGCCGAAAGTGTTATTCGGACGGTCGAATAAACAGGCATTGTTTGACGCCATGGCATCGGACGGCGCGAATCGACAACAAAGTGCGGTTGATTTTGAGCGGAATTTACAAAAAGTGTTTGCGATGTTAGTTGATCGGCAGAATTACCAAGGCGCTTTCGGAGTCTGGAATAATCAAAATCCTTCTTTATTCCTCACCGCCTATGCGTTTCATTTTATGCTGGAGGCCAATGAACATGGCATAGCCGTGCCTTCGGCAATGTATGAAAACGCACGGAGCAATTTATTAAATGCGACGGAAATTGCGGAACGCGCCGATTTGGATGCACTGCGTGAATATGCTTATGCAACTTATGTATTAACCCTAAGCGGCGAAGTGACGACGGATCGATTGCTTTCGATTCAGCACGCATTAGAACAAAATTATAAAGCGGAAGATTGGCAGGGTGATCTTACTAGCGCTTGGCTTGCCGGCGCTTATCGTTTATTGCGGGAAGATTCCGTGGCGGATGAATTATTTGCCCGTGTGGCCGATTCGCTGTCTTTGCCGCAAGATCGTATGCAGGCATGGTTAACGCAGGATCTGTTGACGGATGACGCTATGTTGTTGTATCTGTTTTCACGCCATGCGCCGTCACAACTTGAACGCTTGGAAACGGCGTTATTGACGCGGATGAGTTCGGATATTGCGCAAAATCGGTATAACACTCTATCTTCCGCATGGTTAATGATGGCGTTTGAGCATTATCAACCAATGTCCCCTACAAAGGCGAACGGCGATAAATTCAGTATTCAAGTTAAAACCGAACAAGGCGAACAAACAAGGGAATTTACCGACGAGCCGGCAATCATGCCGCTAGGCGACGAAGTCGTTAAGCAAATCACCTTCAGTAATCAAACAAATCAGCCGGCGTGGTTTGCCGTGAGTCAAACCGGTTATGCGCGCGAGGCCGGCTTAAAGGCGCTGGTGCAAGGGCTGGAAGTTGAACGGGATTATTTGGATAAACAGGGAAAACCGGTAAATGAAATCAAGTTAGGCGATGAAATTGACGTGGTGGTGAAGGTGCGCGCAACGCAAAACCCGGTCAACGATGTCGTCATTACGGATTTTATTCCGGCAGGTTTTGAAGTGTTGTGGAAAAATCAAAACGACTCAAATGATGAAGATGAGGTTGAAATTCAACCGTTCGATAAACTCATCTGGATGCCGGATTATACCGATATACGGGAAGATCGTGTATTAAATTACGGCAACGTAGATACGCAACTGCGTACTTTTAAGTATCGTCTGCGCGCGGCACATCAAGGCCGGTTCCATGTTCCGCCGGTTTATGCCGAAAGTATGTATTTACGTCAGATCAAAGGCCAATCCGACGCGAAAGGCATGCTGACGGTGGAATAAGATTAAGTGCGGTTAGTTTTTCGATTATTTTTATGCTTAACGGTCGCATCGGCGATTCTTGTCGCCTTTGTTGCCGCGCAGCCGCATCGGCCGTTATCGGAAATTTTGCCGAAATCGACCGCACTTTATGACGATCAACATCAACTATTGCGTTTAACCACGGCGACCGATGAGCGCTATCGCCTATGGCTTTCCTTGTCGGATTATCCGCAACAATTTATCGACGCCGTTTTGTTACAGGAGGACGAGTGGTTTTATCGCCATTTCGGTGTCAATCCTTACGGTTTGTTACGCGGCGCGGTGCAAACCTATATTTTGGGCAATGCGCCGCAAGGCGGTTCGACCATCAGCATGCAGCTGGCGCGCTTGTTATGGCGTTTGGACACCAAAACCATCGGTGGCAAATTGGAACAAATTGCGCGCGCCGTTCAGTTGGAGATTCAATATTCCAAAGCCGACATTTTGGAAGCCTATCTCAATTATGCCCCCTATGGCCGTAATATCGAAGGCGCGGCAACGGCGGCGCTGATCTATTTTAATAAATCGCCGCATCAGTTGACGTTAGTTGAAAATTTGACGTTAGCGGTGCTGCCGAAAAATCCGAACGGTTATTTAAAGCCGCAGGATCGGCAAATCAACAAGGCGTTGCAGCAGGCGCGAAACCGATTATATAAACGCTGGTTAGTCCTTCATCCGCAGGATCGCAAATGGCAAAATGCGTTTCATCTTGATTATCCTTTCCGCGCCATTGAAAAATTGCCTTTTTTCGCACCGCACTTTGTCGAACAAGTGTTGCAGCAAAAGGGCACGTTGAGCCACAGCGCAAGCGCCATCGAAACCAGCCTCAGTCGTCGCTTACAATATCGCTTGGAGCAACTTATCCGTCAATATCTACAGCGCCGCCATTCTCAGGGCATTACCAATGCCGCCGCAATTTTAATTGATAATCGCACGATGCAGGTTAAAGCATTAATCGGTTCGGGCGATTATTTTAACCGCGCGATTGAAGGCCAAATTAACGGCACGTCGGTTAAGCGTTCTCCCGCCTCTACCTTAAAGCCGTTTATTTACGCGCTAGCGTTTGAACAGGGTAAAATGCACGCAGAAACCGTTTTAAAAGATATACCGACAGCGTTTAATGACTATTTGCCGGAAAATTATGAAGGTAATTTTCTCGGCCCTATTTCGGTGACGCAGGCGTTATTACAAAGTCGTAATATTCCGGCAATTGATGCGACGGCGCAGCTAAAACCGGATTTGTACGATTGGTTAACGCGGGTCGGTATTCATTTACCGAAAGACAAAGCGCATTACGGATTAACCGTCGCCTTAGGCGGTGCCGAGCTAAGCATGCAGCAGCTGGCGACGTTATACGCCATGTTAGCCAACGGCGGACAATGGAAGCCATTGCAATGGCGGGCGAAAGTGCGGTCGGAAATCGGAAAGAATGTGTTGACTCCTGAAGCCGTGTTTATGGTGAATGATATTTTAGTCAAAAATTCACGCCCTGATTTTACTCATAAAGCCTTAAACCGCTTGCCCGTTTATTGGAAAACCGGCACGTCAAACGGGTTGCGTGACGCTTGGACGGCCGGCTTTTTCGGACATTATACCTTAGTGGTTTGGCTGGGAAATTTTAACAATCAAAGCAATCCGCATTTTATCGGCCGACAATTGGCGGCACCGTTATTTTTACAAATTGTCGATGCGTTAGTCGCCGATGAACCGATGATGGAAAATCAAATTAATCGTCAGGTTCCGACAAAATTGAAACGATTGGCGGTTTGCGCGGCCGATGGCAATTTGCCGAATCAATGGTGCGCCGAACGGAAGAACGTTTGGTTTATTGCGGGCGTGTCGCCGATTAAAGTCAGTCGGATTTATCAGCCGGTGATGATTGACAACCAAACGGGCATGATGGCTTGCCCGCCTTATGATCCGAAAACAAGCCATCAAGAAATTTTTGAGTTTTGGCCGACCGATTTATTGCAATTATTTGCGCAGGCAGGACTGGCCAAGCGTCGCCCGATTCGTAATCCGGCTTGTCCTTATGCCCAACAGCAGCAGGATCTGAGCGCAAAATTACACGAACAGCCGCGTATTATTACGCCGCTGGCGGATCGCGTATATTCGATTAATGCTCGGCAACCGACGATAACCTTAAGTGCCGCCGCGATTGGCAATGTAGAAAAATTATATTGGTTTGCCAATCATCGATTTTTAGGCGAAAGTTCGGCTAACGAACAGCTGGCGTGGCGGCCCGAACTCAGCGGGCAATATCAAATTACCGTAACCGATGAACTGGGTCGCAGCACCAAAATTCAAATCGGCGTGAATATTGTGCGCTGATCAAGCGGGAAGCGCATCATTCTGCCAAGAATCCGCCGTCAATAAGCGGCCAAAATGGCTTTCGACAAAACGTCGGGTTATATCGGCGGCGGGGGCGGTAAATAATTGATAAGGCGTGCCCTGTTCAATGATTTTTCCCTCGTCCATCACCAGCACCTGATCGGCCATATGCTTAATCAATCCTAAATTTTCGCCCACATAAATATAAGAAATGCCTAAATGCGCCTGTAAATCAAGGGTCAAATTGAGTAACTGAATTTTAACGGATGCATCTAATGATCCAAGCGCGTCGTCCACAATAATAATCTCCGGTTCCAGAATTAATGCCCTCGCAAGCGCCACACGTTGTTTTTGGCTTACCGATAAGTGCTTGATTTTTAAATTGGTATAATCGGGGTAGAGCCCGACTAAACGCAACGTATCGAAAATCTTTTTATTGCGTTGCGCTTCGGTTAAGTCGGTTGCGATTTTGAGCGGCGCATCTAACGCCTGACCGATATTTAAACGCGGATTAAAGGCTGAGTTGGCGTCTTGGAACACCATTCTGATATGCTGCGCACGATATTGATAATCACCGAAAGAAAGGGGGTGTCGCTCAAACAGAATTTGCCCCGAATCGGGCTCCGTAATACCGGCAATCATTTTTACCAAGGTGGATTTGCCCGATCCGTTTTTGCCGATAATGGCCAAGGTTTGTTTTTTATCTAAGGTAAAACTGACATTATTCACCGCTTTAAATCGGCCTGAAAAAAAGAAACCGCTCGAATTGTCAAAACTTTTGCAGAGATTTTCCACTTTTAATAACGGCATTATTCGTTTCCTTTCGTTTCATTGGTGAGGGTTAGCGGTGCGACGACATTTTTTTCTTTTAATTGCGCTTCCCGAATATTAATCGGATAGTGGCACCAAAATTCATGTTGTTTAATGCGATAGGGCGCCGGTTTTTGAATGCAAGCGCGTTGCGCAAAAGGGCAACGGGGACCAAGGCGGCAGCCCGGCGGAATTTGTTCCAAAATCGGCACGGTGCCTTTTAGCACGCCGAGCTTGCTTTTAAAGGCGAGCGGCCGGGTGAAATCCGGTATGGCGTGTAACAACGCCTGCGTATAAGGATGATGGGGACTTTCAAGCAGCGCCTGGCGCGGGCCCGATTCGACATTTTGCCCGCAATAAAGCACGGAAATCGTGTCACACCATTCGCTAATCGTTTTTAAATCGTTACTGGCCAGCAGAATGGAGGTTCCTTGATTTTTATTCATACT
Organism: uncultured Pasteurellaceae bacterium; assembly: GCA_963525745.1. Lineage (GTDB taxonomy): Bacteria > Pseudomonadota > Gammaproteobacteria > Enterobacterales > Pasteurellaceae > CAURMH01. The sequence goes on from CAURMH010000002.1 coordinate 18,238, forward strand.
GGCAAGCAGCCTAAAAACCTGAAGTGCGGTCATGGCTTCAAGTGAATTTGTCGGTTCGTCGGCGATTAACAAACGCGGCTGATTGGCTACCGCAATGGCGATCATCACTTTTTGCCCTTCGCCTTCCGTTAACTCGTGCGGATAGCTTTCCATGATATTTTTATGCGCTTTAATGCCGACCCGATGCAATAACTCAATGGCGCGTCGTTTACGCCATCCGAACCGTTGCCAAAAGCGTCCTTTAAACGTCCAGCCGGGAATATTGCGGATCAATTGGCGACCGATTTTCTGGCTGGGATCAAGACAGGTTAGCGGATCTTGGAAAATCATCGAAATCTCCCGGGCGATAATTTTGCGTCGTTTTGCCGCAGGTAGCTTTAATAACTCCACATCATCAAAACGAAAGCGATCCGCCGTGACAATCCAATTTTCTTTGATGGAATGACTGATGACTTTGGCGATTAAACTTTTCCCCGACCCCGATTCGCCCACAAGCCCGCAAATTTCCCCTTCGTTAACGGTGAGATTGAGCCCGTCGATAATTTTAACGCGTCCCGACGGGGTTTTAATTTCAATGTTAAGATTGCGAATATCCAGTAATGCCATAATTGTCTGTTTGTCAGTTATTCGTCGTATTGACTAATCGCTTTGCACAAGCCGTTGGTAAAAATAATGCTTAATAAAATCGTGCCGATAATCGCAAAACCGGGCAACAGCACCGCCCAAGGCGCCAAATAAATCAATTCCAACGAATCCTTGATCATCGCGCCCCATTCCGGCAAAGGACGTTGGGCGCCGAGCGAAATAAAACTCAGCGCACTAATATCAAGCACGGCAATAATAAAACTGCGTCCGATTTCGCGAATATAAGTCACGGTAATATTCGGTAAAATCGTGCTTTTTAATAATTGTCGATTGGTCATACCGTCAAGACGTAGCATGACCACATATTCTTTTTTTAATTCTAACTGAATCGCCTGATAGATCCCGTGTATAAAATAGGGCAGCAGCGCCAACACGGTGGCGAACATGGCATTGATCAGACTGGGTTCCATGAGTGTCGAAATAATAATCGCAATCAGCAAAATAGGCAGCGAAAGAAAGGTATCGAAAAGATGCCCTAAAAAGCGCGACTTAATGCCCGCCGTCATGCCGGCCAAAACGCCTAGCGCCCCCCCCAACAAGGCCACCGCAACGACGACCGCAAGAGAGGCGCCGAAAGTATAACGCACGCCCATAATCAAACGGCTGAGCAAATCGCGACCGAGATCGTCGGTGCCGAAGAAAAAGGCGATTTTCCCCTCCGCGACCCACGACGGCGGCATCAATTCTTGCCCGACGAATTGGGCGTGAGCGGCGTAAGGCGCAATCAATTCACTGAAAAGTGCGGTCAAAATCAGGGCAAAAAATAAATAAAAGCTAAATAATGCCACTCGATCGCGCCGAAAACGTAACCAAATCGCATAAAGCGATGCGCTTTCTCTGAATTCATCGGGTTCTCTATCTTGCATACCAGCCCTTCTTATTAAACGGATCAAGGATAAACATCGCGATTTTCACCAAACTATCCACCACAATAATACAAATGCCGATCACAATCACCCCGGCCGCAATACTGTTATAATCCTGTTCGGCGACCGCATTAATCAACCAACGCCCGATCCCCGGCCAGCCGAGGGAGGTTTCCACTAACATACATTGCGTCAACATTAAAATAAAAATTCGCGTTATTTGCGGCACAATAAAAGGAAAGGTATTGCGGAAAACATAGCGTCGTAAAATTTTCCATTTGGACCACCCCCGCGTGGCGGCGACTTTGACATAATTCTGCCGTAAAACAAATTCGACCCGTTGTTGAATCAAACGAATGATTTCCATTGTCGGTAAAATACACAAAATCAATGTCGGTAAAATTAAATGTTGTAACACGTTTTGCACGATTTTAATGCGGTAAGGCACGTCGACAAACCACATATCAATAATCGGAAATCCGCTTAGCGGCTTGATTTGGTACAGCGGATTATATTGTCCGACCGCCGCGATTTCCCAGTGATAAATAGCGGCAAAATAAAGCAGAATCGGCGCCAGCCAAAAAATCGGAATGGATAAACCGAGCGAGGACAAATTTTCCAATAGGCGGGCGAAAAATCGTCGATTATCGACCGCACTTAATACGCCCAACGGAACGGCTAAAATTAACGCAAGCAAAAAGGCGCTAAAACAGAGTTCCAGCGTTGGCGGTAAAACGATCAGAATCAAATCGCGTAAGGATTGCCCGCCGTTATAAGTAATGCCGAAATCGCCTTGTAATAACGTGCCTAAATAGTTTACATAGCCGCTAAAGCTATTTTGTGTCACCAACTCGGCGTTCAGCGGATCGCGCAATAAAATCACAAAACTTAAGACGGACAAAATCACCAGCAAACTGGCCATCCAAATCAAATAACGCAACACGGAAAACAACATTATTTCGTCTCCCCGAAAAAGAGTGTGGCAAAATGAATACTGCCGAAGGGGGTCAGCTCGACGCCTTTAAGCTTTCCATTCGTCGCCAAAACCCGTTTCACATTGGCGATCGGCACAATCGGCAGCGCTTGTAAAACGATTATTTGCGCATGGTGATAAGCCTTCGCCCGCTCCTGTAAATCGGTCGTTTCCAGCGCCGTATTCAGCGCCTCGTCAAACGCCGTTTGGCACCAATGCGACAAATTGGTGATTTCGCCCATAGCGTCGCAACTTAAAATCGGACGCATAAAACCGTCGGGATCCAGATTACCGGTGAGCCAACCCGATAAAATCAAATCGTAATCCGCCGTTCCTTTGCGCAATTGCTCGAGCAAAAATGTGCGCGAAATCGACCGCACTTTCACACTTACTCCGACTTCCGCCAAATCGTGCTTAATCAGCTCCGCCATTTTAAGCGGCGTCGGATTATATACCTGCTCCTCATTGACGATCCACATGACGAATTCCGGCGTGCGCCCCTGTAGGAGCTGACGCGCCCGCGCCGGATCATAGTCAAAATCGAATTCCGGCGTATTGACCCGCGCCGCCCAGGAAATCGTCGGAATAATATTATTCGCCACCGTGGCCGTATGATGATAAATAATGTCCACCATGCGACGACGATTCAAACTTTGCGCTACCGCTTGGCGTATGGTTTCATCCCGCATCAACGCTTTTTTAAAATTAAACGCCAGATAAGCGAGATTCATCCCTTCAACGGTTTGTAAATAATATTGGTTGGACTTCTGTTGCAGTAAACCCAGCTGGCTGACGTCCGGATAAGAAATAATCTGGCATTCGTTATTTAAAAACTTAATGAGCCGCCCCGTGCGATCCGTCGAAAGATCCACCACAATATGCTTAATTTTGGCATCGTTTTGCCAATAATCTTCATTGCGCACCAAGCGAACATACTGGTTATACGCATATTCCTCCACCCGATACGGCCCTGTGCCGACAGGGTGAGTGTCCAATTGCGCCAAATTATCGTCGGCATTCAATTGATAAGCATATTCCTGCGAAAAAATAATCGCATATTGACTGGCTAAATGAGACAAAATCGATGAATCGGGATGAAACAGCTCAATTTTTACCCGATACGGATCAAGTGCGGTCACCGATTTAATTTTTTGATTTAATTTAATGCTTTCAAAATAAGGGAAACGGACTTTTTTCGCTTGTTCGTGAAAAATACGATATTGCGGATTTTGATAGGTCACCGCATTTTCCTCTAGCGTAGGAAGATACGTATCGTGCCCCAACACGCGATTAATAGAAAAAACCACATCTTCTGCATTAAAATTTCGCGTTGGCGTAAACCATGGCGTCCGGTGGAATTTCACGCCTTTGCGCAAATTAATTATAATTTCGCGGCCGTCTTCCGAAATCGTATAAGATTGCGCCAAAACAGGCGTTAATGTGGCACTATGGTTTTTAATTTCAAATAATTTGCTATAAATCTGATCCGTCACCACATTCATATTGGCGCCCGCGTCCGCCGTCTGCGGATTAAAGGAAAAGCCCGTCGCATGGGTACAATACGTCAGCCCGTTTTGCGTCACGACATTCGGCACGCGCGGCGCCCCTTGCACAGACGATAACGCAACGGAAAAAAAATAAAGGAACAAAAAATTTCGGAACAACATATTTCGATGCTTTATGATAAATTAGACGGAATTGTAAAATATATTGCTTGCAACTGCTACATAATACCGAATAAAAGAAGGTAGGTTTTTATGCTAAACGGACTACAAAACGAAATTAACCGATTATTCGAGCGCGGATTCGACCGCACTTTACGCCTTGCCGTCACAGGCCTAAGTCGCAGCGGCAAAACGGCGTTTATCACCAGTCTAATTAATCAATTATTGCATATTAATCAAACGGATAATCGCCACTTGCCGCTTTTTTCGCCTGCCCGCAACGGCGTCATTCTTGGCGTCAAGCGCCTGCCGCAACAAAATTTAAGCCTCCCCCGTTTTGATTACGACGCCAATTTGCAGGATTTACAACGCCACCCGCCGGTCTGGTGCCAATCGACCAAAGGTATTAGCGAAACCCGCCTAGCCCTCCGTTATCAGCGTCGCGGCTTGACGCGCTATCTTAAAGAACACAGCGTGTTATATCTGGATATTTTCGATTACCCTGGTGAATGGTTGCTGGATCTTCCGCTTTTGTCGCTGGATTTTCAGCAATGGTCAATGCAACAACAGGACGTCACCTACGGCGATCGCGCCGAATTGGCCGCCGAATGGCGCGCTCAAGCGGCAAAGCTGGATCTCATGGCGCCAGTCGATGAAAATCAATTAGCCCGCCTCGCCAAAAGCTACACCGAGTATTTATTGGCCTGTAAAGCAAACGGGCTACAATTTATCCAGCCCGGACGTTTCGTGCTGCCCGGCGAACTGGACGGCGCACCGGCGCTACAATTTTTCCCCTTATTGGATTTAACGCCGCCCCAATGGCGTCGCCTTCGCAGCGAAGCGGCCACAAACAGCCATTTCGCCTTGTTAAATCAACGCTACGACTATTATCGCCGCAAAATCGTCAAAGGCTTTTATCAACATCATTTCGCCGCCTTCGATCGGCAGGTTATTTTAGCCGATTGCCTCACGCCGCTGAACCATGGCCGTCAAGCCTTTTTGGATATGCAAATCGGCCTCAATCAATTATTCCAAAATTTCCGCTACGGCCGCCGCAGCCTGCTGCATCGCCTGTTTTCGCCGCAAATTGACAAACTCATGTTTATCGCCACCAAAGCCGATCACCTCACAAACGATCAACTGCCGAATTTAATCAGCCTCATGCGTCAACTGGTGCAAGAAGGCGGTCGCCATGTTCAATTTGAAGGAATCGCCGTCGAGTATGCTGCCGTCGCCGCCATTCGCGCCACACAACAAGTTATCGTCAAACAACAAGGGCAATCCGTCAAAGCGCTGCAAGGGATCCGCTCGAAAGATAAACAGGTCGTCACCCTTTATCCCGGCAGCGTTCCGCACAAATTGCCCGCCGCCGATTTTTGGCAACATCGCCCTTTTGAATTCGACGCCTTCGAGCCGCAACCCCTTGAACCAAATCAACCAATTCCGCATCTAAAAATGGACGCCGTATTACAATTTTTACTTGCCGATCGCCTGGAATGAAAAGCAATAAAAAGCAAAAAGAAATAAAAGGCAAAAAGAAATAAAAGATAAGAAGAAATAAAAGATAAGAAGAAATAAAAGATAAAAAGAAATAAAAGATAAAAAGAAATAAAACGTAACAGAAAATAAAACACCAAAACGGAATAAAACAAATGCAAAAACAAATTTTTAACCAAACCGAACCGACAGCAATCGAACCGACCGACGCCCAAACCGTCTACCGCGCCAAACAGGAATTTCACCCGAACGAAAATCAACTGCTCGAAGTTGAGCCGGACGAGTTAACGGAAGCGCCGTCGGGCACCGCGCAAGAAGGCGAATGGCTCGACGCTGAATTTGAGAGGCTTGCCAAACCGCGCAATGGCTTTTGGAAAACGTGGCTAAAATTGACCGCACTTTTTTTATTGCCGACGGCGCTGCTGGCGCAAACGCTGCAATGGTTGTGGGATAGCTATCAAACCCACCGATGGATCAGCCTCGCGCTTGCCCTCGTCGCCTTATCGGTTGTCCTTTTCGCCCTAAACGAAATTTTCCTCGAACGCCGCCGCTTAAAACAATTACGCCGCCGTTGGCGGCTGCAACAACAAAGCCGCCGACTGAACGCCAACCCGATCGCCGAGAAAAAAGAACGCGACGCTATAACGCCGATAGACACCGTGGCGCCGATAGACAAAAGGGCGGTCAAAAATGCCCACGAATTCCCCCTCGTCGCCGCGCCGCAAACGGCGGAAGACGCCGAAGCCTTTTGCCTCAATGCCGTACGAATCATGGGCTTACACGAATGCCACCCCGCCGTCGTCGCCTGGCGGCAGCAGCTCAACCCGGCCTACAACGCGCAAGAAGTGGCTTATTTATTCAGCCGACAAGTGCTCTCGCCCCTCGACCACAAAGCAAAAAAATGGGTTTCGCACATGGCCGCCGAAGCCGCGATCATCGTCGCCGTCAGCCCCCTTGCCGTCGTCGACACCTTGTTTATCGCCTGGCGCAATATCCGCCTTATCAATAAAATCGCCGCCCTCTACGGCATTGAACTCGGCTACCTCACCCGCCTGCGCCTGCTCAAAATAGTGATATTTAACACCGCCTTCGCCGGCGCCACCGAACTCATCCAAGATCTCGGCATGGATTGGTTCTCCCAAGATCTCAGTGCCAAATTCTCCGCCCGCCTTGCGCAAGGTCTCGGCGTCGGTTTGCTCACCGCCCGTTTAGGGCTCAAAGCCATTGAATTCTGCCGCCCACTGGATTTCTCACCCGACGAAAACCCCCGCCTACGCGACCTCCGCAAAGTGCTGATACAAACCGTGAAAGAAACGGTTCTAAAAAGCGAAAAAGGACGCAAAAAGGAAAGGGTAGCGGAAACGAAAGCGTAGATTTTTGCCTGACCTTAATAAAGCATGACACCTTTACACAATCGGCCGCGCTTAATGTGAAAGCGTTGCTTGGCAAACTGACGGATGAAGTGGGAAAAGAGTGTGTTTTTGCTCGGCCGCGTGGTATCCGAAGCGTGTTAGATGACTACGGAATATTGACGAATAAATTACCCAAGGAATATCCTTTCTTACAGAACGAAACCATTTGGGAGGAGATTAGTTGATCGGTTCAAAAAGTGTTTAATGCCTAACCGCCGCTTAACGCGTCGTTGGTGTAACCTGCCTAAAAATTTACGCCCAAAAGGGGCGTTCTTACACGGAGAACCAAAATGTCGGAAAAATCAACCGCACTTCAATAGTCAACCAACCGGGATGTGCTTTCTTTTTACCTACTTTTGCTTTGCACAAGCAAAAGTAGGTTGCCTTCAGGCGAAATCCTGAAGTAAAAAAATAACTTAATTAACTCAACTTTGTTCTAATCCAATCAAAAAGGAAAATCATTATGAACAAAATCTACCGCGTCATCTGGAACGCCATCCAACAAGCTTGGGGCGTCGTCTCCGAACTCACCAAAGGACACGTTAAGTCCTCGGGTGGGCGCAGAAGCAACAGTGAAGTTACCGAAACTTTCCCAAAACCGACCGAACTTTATGCCATAGGGCAAGCCACAGGGGGTACCGTTATGTTATGCGGGGTGCTACGTTACCACCACAATTTTAACCATTCCAACGGCTGATTCTGCGTTGTGTGGAACATCTTCTTACGATAGTTACCTCGGTACTATTGTAGGAGATAATATTACAACTGGCTATAGTATTATGGCTTTAGGTGGAGATATTGCAGGAGGTAATGCTTATATTACGGCTATTGCGGCACAAAGTGCGGCACAATCAGCCTCAAGCTCAGCCACCACGGCGTTAAATGCGTTAAGCAACATGTCTTGGAGCATTACCACCAATGCCACCACCGGTAACGTGACCGGTTCAAGCGTAGAGCGTGTGAAAGCCAACGAAACCGTGACCATTAGCGCAGGCGATAACATCGCCATTACGCAAAACGGTCATACGATTAGCGTGGCGTTAATGCGCGACATTAACTTGAACAGCGTGACGGCGAACGTGATTAACACCAAAGACTTAACCGCTACAGGCAATGTGACGTTAGGTGGCGGTGCCGTTACGACTGTGAAAATCGCAGCCAACACGACGATGGACATTGGCGGCAAGGGCTTGGTAAATCGTGTCGACTAGCTCGCTCGTGATTTACATAAAGTCGATAAGAACGCGCGTGCGGGTATTGCGGGTGCCGTTGCGACGGCGGGTATTCCGCAAGTTTACTTGCCGGGTAAATCAGGCTTCGGCGTAGGCGTGGGTAATCGTGATGGTCAGACTGCACTGGCAGTGGGCTATTCGAAAGTGTGTGATAATGCGAAACACGTTATCAAGCTTTCTACCGGCGTTGATACGCAAAGTAAAGCTACTTTCGGTGCAGATTATATGTATCAATGGTAGTTGCCTGAAATAAAGCAGCTTAGCGTTTTAAGTTGAACGAAAGAGCGGTCAAAATTTGCAAAGTTTGCGAAGATTGACCGCTCTTTATTTTTTGATTGTGTGCAGGGGAAAGTGCGGTCGATTTTTGAAAAGTTTTTGAAAGGCGCTAGAGATGAAATCCGATGAAAATCATGTTTAAAATCGTGTTTTGCGGTGAAGTGCGATTTATAACTATCTTTATCGGTAAAAATCTTCTAAAATTCGCAGAGTTTGTTAAGAGTTTGTAAAGCCTATGAAAATGGCCGCAGACTTACATTTTTTCTTGTTTGACGTCATGTTGAACGTAACTTTCACTTAAAAAGGAAAAGACTATGTCAGAAACCTTAGTAAATGATGTTGATCCAATTGAAACAAACGATTGGCTGTTAGCGGTAGACTCATTAATTCGTGCGGAAGGCGCAGAACGTGCTCAGTATATTATCGAGCAGATTCTTGATAAGGCGCGTGAGGGCGGAGTGGCTGTCGCTAAAGGCGGAATTACGACGCCTTATATCAATACGATCCCTGTATCGGAGCAACCGGCTTATCCGGGCAATAAGGCGATTGAGCGTCGGATTCGTTCTGCCGTGCGTTGGAATGCGATTATGGCAGTGTTACGCGGTCAGAAAAAAGACTTGGATTTGGGCGGCCATATTTCAACTTATCAAGCGGCAGCCACAGTTTATGAAGTTGGTTTTAACCATTTCTTTAAAGGCGCAACAGATAAAGACGGCGGGGATTTAGTCTTTTTCCAAGGCCATGCGGCGCCGGGAATGTATGGTCGTGCTTTCTTGGAAGGACGCATTACGGAAGAACAAATGAATAATTTCCGTCAAGAGGCCTTTGCTGACGGTTTATCTTCTTACCCGCATCCGCATTTAATGCCGGATTTTTGGCAGTTCTCCACGGTTTCGATGGGGTTGGGGCCGGTTAATGCGATTCGTAATGCCCGTTTCCTTAAATATTTACATAATCGTGGCTTGATGGATACTTCCGGGCAAAAAGTTTACGCGTTCCTTGGCGACGGAGAAATGGATGAAATTGAAGCGAAAGGGGATTTGACATTTGCCGCCCGCGAAGGCTTGGATAACTTAATTTTTGTGATCAGTTGTAATCTTCAGCGTTTAGATGGTCCGGTAACCGGTAACGGTAAGATCGTTCAGGAATTGGAAGGATTGTTTACCGGTGCGGGCTGGGAAGTGATCAAAGTGATGTGGGGTAAAGGCTGGGATAAATTACTTGAAAAAGATACTTCCGGCAAACTTCAGCAGTTGATGATGGAAACTCTTGATGGTGATTATTTAACTTTTAAATCCAAAAACGGCGCTTATATACGCGAGCATTTCTTCGGTCGTTACCCTGAAACGGCGGCATTGGTTGCGGATATGACGGATGATGAAATTTGGGCGTTAAAACGCGGCGGTCATGACGAAGAGAAGGTTTATGCAGCATTCCACAAAGCGCAAAGTGCGGGCAAACCGGTCGTGATTTTGGCGCAAATGGTAAAAGGTTATTGTATTCCTGAAGCGGAAAGTAAAAACACGGCGCACCAATCGAAAAAAATGTCGATGGAAAGCTTAAAAGGCTTCCGTGATTATTTTGAATTGCCGTTGACCGATGAGCAAGTTGAAAACTATGACTATATTACCTTTGCGGAAGGTTCGGCCGAGTATGAATATTTACATGCCCGCCGCAAGGCGTTGAACGGTTATGTGCCGAAGCGATTGCCTAAATTTACGAAAGAATTCCAGGTTCCGGCATTGGATGAGTTTCAAGCATTATTAGCCGAGCAGCCACGCGGTATTTCAACAACAATGGCTTTTGTTCGTGTATTGAATACCTTGTTGAAAGATAAAAATATCGGTAAACAAATCGTGCCGATTATCGCCGACGAAGCGCGTACTTTTGGGATGGAGGGCTTATTCCGTCAAATCGGTATTTATAACCCGCATGGGCAAAACTATGTGCCTTCGGATCGCGATTTGGTGGCGTATTACCGCGAAGCGAAGGACGGACAGGTATTGCAGGAAGGAATTAATGAACTGGGTGCGACAGCTTCGTGGTTAGCGGCGGCCAATTCTTATTCGGTTAATAATTTACCGATGATTCCATTCTTTATTTATTATTCAATGTTTGGTTTCCAACGCGTCGGCGATTTAATGTGGGCGGCGGGCGATCAGTTAGCACGCGGTTTTATGATCGGTGGAACATCCGGTCGTACCACATTGAACGGCGAAGGATTGCAGCATGAAGACGGCCATAGCCATATTCAAGCCGGGGTAATCCCAAATTGTGTTTCTTATGATCCGGCATTTGCATTTGAAGTCGCGGTGATTGTACAGGATGGTATTCGTCGTATGTACGGACCGCAACAGGAAGATGTCTTCTATTATATGACCACATTAAATGAGGTTTATGATCAACCGGCAATGCCGCAAGGTGCCGAAGAAGGTATTCGTAAAGGGATTTATAAATTTGAAACGATTACAGGCAGAGGCAACGGAAAAGTTCAATTGCTGGGATCTGGCGCAATTTTACGCCATGTGCGTGAAGCAGCACAGATTCTTGCCAATGAGTACGGTGTTGAGTCCGATGTTTACAGTGTGACTTCATTTAATGAATTGGCGCGTGACGGGGCAGAAGTTGCCCGTTGGAATTTATTACATCCGACAGAAGCGCCGAAAGTGCCTTATATTGCACAAGTAATGAATGAGGCACCGGCGGTAGCGGCAACGGATTATATTAAACTTTATGCTGATCAGGTTCGAGGCTTCGTTCCGGCGCAAAGTTATCACGTGTTAGGTACAGACGGTTTCGGTCGTTCCGATAGTCGTGCGAATTTGCGTGAATTCTTTGAAGTTGATGCGCGTTATGTCGTTGTTGCTGCGCTTTCCGAATTGGCGAAACAAGGCAAGTTCGACAAAAAAGTCGTCGCTGAGGCGATTGCGAAATTCGGCTTAAATGTTGACCGTTTAAATCCGTTATACGCATAAGAAATAGTGAAAAAATGACCGCACTTCAATGCTAAATTTGAATAGCAAGGTGTTAAAAGTGCGGTCGGTTTTACAAATGTTTTTTAAAGGTAAAAAAGAAAATGGCTAAACAAATTCAAATCCCGGATATCGGCAGCGATGAAGTTACCGTGACCGAAGTGATGGTAAAAGTTGGCGATACCATCGCGGCGGATCAATCCGTTATCAATGTGGAAGGCGATAAAGCTTCTATGGAGGTGCCGGCGCCGGAAGCCGGTGTGGTAAAAGAAATTTTAGTAAAAGTGGGCGATAAAGTGTCAACCGGTACACCGATGTTAGTGTTGGATAGCGCGAATACCGCGCCTGCACCACAAGCTCCGCAAGCCGCAGCCCCGGCACCTCAAGCCGTCCCGGCCGCTGCACAGGTTGTTGATGTCAACGTGCCTGACATCGGCGGTGACGAAGTGAATGTGACCGATATTATGGTGAAAGTGGGCGATCGCGTTGAAGTGGATCAATCCATCATTAACGTAGAAGGTGATAAAGCCTCTATGGAAGTGCCGGCGCCGGTTGCGGGTGTCGTAAAAGAAATCCTCATTAAAGCGGGTGATAAAGTGTCCACCGGCACATTAATCATGCGCTTTGAAACAGCCGGTCGCGCACCGGAAACTGCACCGGCGGCTTCTGTACCGGCAGTAACGCCTGCGGCACCGGTTGCGGGTGGTATGAAAGATGTGAACGTGCCTGACATCGGCGGTGACGAAGTGAATGTGACCGAAATCATGGTGAAAGTCGGCGATAGCGTTAGCGAAGAACAATCTTTAATCACCGTGGAAGGCGACAAAGCTTCTATGGAAGTACCTGCACCGTTTGCCGGAGTAGTGAAAGAAATTTTAGTGAAATCCGGCGATAAAGTGTCCACTGGTTCTTTAATTATGCGCTTTGAAGCTGCGGGTGCAGCACCTACCGCAACGCCGGCGCCAACCGCACAAGCGGCAGCACCGCAAGCTCCTCAAAGTACATCGGCTCCGGCAGCACAAGCTTCCGCACCGGCGGCATCTTCTTCTCAGGCGAATGTTGAAAGCGCGAAAAGCTATGCTCATGCAACACCGGTAATTCGTCGTTTAGCACGTGAATTCGGTGTGAATCTGGATAAAGTAAAAGGTACCGGTCGTAAAGGTCGTATCTTAAAAGAAGACATTCAAGCTTATGTGAAAGCCGCAGTGAAAGCTTTAGAAAGCGGCGCGGCGGCAAATGGCGCAGGTTTAGGCTTGTTACCATGGCCGAAAGTGGATTTCAGCAAATTCGGTGAAATCGAAGAAGTGGAATTAAGCCGTATCAACAAGATTTCGGGTGCGAACTTACATCGTAACTGGGTCATGATCCCGCATGTTACCCATTTCGACAAAGCGGATATCACCGACTTGGAAGCGTTCCGTAAAGAACAAAACGCCTTGTCGGAAAAACAAAAGCTCGGCGTGAAAATCACGCCTGTGGTTTTCATTATGAAAGCGGTTGCCAAAGCATTGGAAGCCTTCCCACGCTTCAACAGCTCCATCACTGAAGACGCGCAACGTCTGATTCTGAAAAAATACATCAACATCGGCGTGGCGGTAGATACGCCAAACGGCTTGGTGGTTCCGGTATTTAAAGACGTGAACAAAAAAGGCATTATCGAGCTTTCCCGCGAATTAATGGAAGTGTCGAAAAAAGCCCGTGACGGTAAATTGACCGCAGCGGATATGCAAGGCGGCTGCTTCACCATCTCCAGCCTCGGCGGCATTGGCACGACACACTTTGCACCGATCGTGAACGCGCCGGAAGTGGCGATTCTGGGTGTATCTAAATCTGCCATGGAACCGGTTTGGAACGGCAAAGAATTCGCTCCACGCCTGATTCTGCCGATTTCCTTGTCCTTTGACCACCGCGTGATCGATGGTGCGGACGGTGCACGCTTCATCAGCTACATCGGTTCCGTGTTAGCCGACTTACGTCGCTTAATTATGTAATTTGTCACGCCCCTTGGGTTTGTATTGTTTGAGGGGCGTTGTTACATTGACACCGACCGCTAAAAAGTGCGGTCAGAAATTTCAACGTTTTTACGAGGTAAAAATGAGTAAAGAAATTAAAACCCAAGTGGTTGTACTTGGTGCAGGTCCTGCCGGTTATTCCGCCGCCTTCCGTTGTGCTGACTTAGGCTTAGAAACCATCATTGTAGAGCGTTATTCCACCCTTGGCGGTGTGTGCTTAAATGTGGGTTGTATCCCGTCCAAAGCCTTATTACACGTTGCGAAAATCATTGAAGAAGCCAGACACGTTGAACATCACGGCGTGGTTTTTGCCGAGCCGACTATCGACTTAGATAAAATCCGTGCCGGGAAAGAAGGCGTGGTTTCCCGTTTAACCGGCGGTTTGGCGAACATGGCGAAAATGCGTAAAGTGCAAGTGGTGCAAGGCGAAGCCAAATTTGCCGATTCCCATACTTTAGCCGTGACCGACAAAGAAGGTAACGTCACCAACGTGAAATTTGATAATGCCATTATTGCAGCGGGTTCCCGTCCGATTGAGCTTCCATTCATTCCGCATCACGATCCGCGCGTTTGGGATTCTACCGATGCCCTTGCCTTGCGTGAAGTGCCGAAAGATTTGCTCATCATGGGCGGCGGTATCATCGGGTTGGAAATGGGTACTGTATATGAAGCTTTAGGTTCAAAAGTTGACGTGGTAGAGATGTTTGACCAAGTGATTCCTGCGGCAGATAAAGACATCGTGAAAATCTTCACCAAACGTATTGAGCAAAAATTTAACTTAATGCTTGAAACCAAAGTGACCGCAGTGGAAGCCAAAGAAGACGGCATTTACGTTTCGATGGAAGGCAAAGCGGGCAATATCACTAATCGTTATGATGCCGTATTAGTGGCAATCGGTCGTACGCCGAACGGTAAACTGATCGACGCGGAAAAAGCCGGTGTGAACGTGGATGAGCGCGGGTTCATTCGTACCGACAAACAAATGCGTACCAATGTGTCCCACATTTTTGCTATCGGTGACATTGTGGGTCAACCGATGTTGGCACACAAAGGTGTACACGAAGGTCACGTTGCTGCTGAAGTTATCGCAGGCAAAAAACACTATTTCGACCCGAAAGTGATTCCATCCATCGCTTACACCGAGCCTGAAGTAGCCTGGGTCGGTAAAACTGAGAAAGAATGTAAAGCCGAAGGCTTAAACTACGAAGTGGCGAATTTCCCATGGGCGGCGTCCGGTCGTGCAATCGCGTCCGACTGTGCAGACGGTATGACCAAACTGATTTTCGATAAAGATACTCATCGTATTTTAGGCGGTGCTATTGTCGGCACCAACGCTGGTGAGTTGTTAGGCGAAATCGGCCTTGCCATCGAAATGGGGTGCGACGCGGAGGACATCGCATTAACTATTCATGCCCACCCAACCTTACATGAATCTGTCGGTTTAGCCGCCGAAGTGTTCGAAGGTTCGGTCACTGACTTGCCAAATCCGAAAGCAAAGAAAAAATAATTTTCTTCTCTGATTTGATTATCGAATAAAAAGCCCATTATATATGGGCTTTATTTTCGATTTTATCTTATATCGATAAATTGAATCTAAAAAATTATCTATAATATTAAATAAAATTTAATTTCTATTAAAAATGAGATAAAAAATTAATTTCCAATAGCTATTATTGTGCATATTTGATATGCTCTTCAGGCTAAAGATTCAACTACAATTATATGCACTTATGTTTAAACGATTTTTAATTATTATCAGCTTCGCGGCTTTTACGACAGCATGTTCAAGCAATACCTACTACGCCCAAGCCGGTATTTACACCGAGACTGATAATGCTCAATCATCAAATTTGATTACTGATTTGGGAGAGGTAAAAACGAAAGCTTCTCGACAGCATATTAAAACGAATCGACCGCAGTCTGACGTTTTGATTAATGATAAACAATTGGCGCAGGTCTATAACGAATGGGGCGGTACACGTTACCGCATGGGCGGTTCCTCAAAACGCGGTATAGATTGTTCTGCTTTTGTTCAAACGGCATTCTCTGATGCATTCGGGATGAGTTTACCTCGTTCTACGGCTGAACAACGTTATTTAGGCCGCAAAATAAATCGTAACGAGTTGCGTAAAGGCGACCTGGTCTTTTTCCGCGGTAATAAACATGTCGGCGTTTATGTAGGCAATAACAAATTTATGCATGCTAGTACGAGTATCGGTGTAACAATTAGTTCTTTGGACGATGACTATTGGTCAAGACATTACACGCAATCTCGTCGTGTTATGTAAGAACAACGTATTTTTAAAGAGGCGGTTTGTAAGATTCCGCCTTTATTTTTATTCTTCCTGTACGTTAATTCCGTTATTTATCTCTACAAAAATTTTATTGTATTCTCTTCGGTTTCATTTGATGAATCGTATTCGTCACTGTGCCTACAACGGGTAATGCCGCCCAGTTCGCTGTTTTGATATTTTCTTTTTTGGAATCTAACGCCATAAAAATAAATTCATTATTGTTAGCGATAATAACTTCGTAGATTTGAAACTGATCATCTATTTTTAATACAACAAGATCGCCGTGAAATAGGTTTTCGTTTTTTTCAACCACAAGCATATCACCCGTTTCAATGCCCCACGCCAGCATATTAGGATTTGTGACACGAATAAAGCAGGTTTGTTGAGGACGTTTAATGCAATAAAGATTGAGATCGAGTTTCTTATTAAATGCCATTCCTTTTTCAATATCATTAAAAAAAGGCATAGGATGATAAGAATATAAACTTTCATGTTGCAGTGCGGTATTCATGTATTTCATCGATTTATCTCCTTATTTTTACGAATTAGATATTAAATAGTGTTTATTTATACAGTTAATTTTACTGTAATTAGATACAGTATGTCAACGTTAATGCAGAAATTTTTTTAACTGAATTAATTATGCCTGATAAGCTTTGGCGAAATTTCACAAAAAATGACCGCACTTAGTGAAAAAGCAGAGAAAACGTTTTCTTTTAAGTAAAATTTAAGCTATCTTAAAGACGTTTTATTCGGGGGATCGAAATCTCGATCTAATGGTTTAATTCAACATCATACTGATAATTATGAACTCATCACGCTTAGTTAATCTATTTTTTCAAGGTAATTTGGTCACACGAATTGCTATTGGTTTAATCTCAGGAATTATTATTGCCCTTCTTTCTCCTTCGTTAGAATCCTCTCTGGATTTTAGCCTTTCCGACAAAATCGGTGTGTTAGGGACGATTTTTGTTAAAGGACTGCGTTCCGTTGCGCCGGTTTTAATTTTTGTATTGGTGATTGCAGCCATTGCAAATAAAAAAGTCGGTTCTAAAAGCAATATGAAGCCGATTATTATTCTTTATCTTTTAGGGACTTTTTTAGCCGCACTTTCCGCCGTCATCGCCGGCTTTTTGTTTCCAACGGAAGTGGCGTTGGCATCACAACAAGACGCCGCTTCTGCGCCGACGGGGATTGGTCAGGTATTACTAACACTGGTTTTAAATGTGGTAGATAATCCGCTCAATGCATTATTAAACGGTAATTTCATCGGCGTATTAGCTTGGGGGATTGCCCTCGGTATCGCGTTTCGTTATGGTGCCGATTCAACCAAAGCCTTTTTGTCCGATTTGGCTGAAGCCGTGTCAAAAGTCGTTCACGTGATTATTAGCTTTGCGCCTTTTGGGGTTTGCGGCTTAGTGGCACAAACGCTGGGAGACAAAGGTTTCTCTGCATTAGGCGGATATATTCAATTATTAGCAGTTTTAGTCGGTACGATGCTTTTTGTGGCCTTTATAATCAATCCGTTATTGGTTTATTGGAAACTCCGTCGCAACCCCTATCCGTTGGTCTGGACCTGTATCCGCGAAAGCGGTACGACCGCCTTCTTTACCCGCAGCTCGGCGGCAAATATTCCGGTGAATATCGAATTGGCGAAACGGCTGAATCTTGATGAGGAAACCTATTCTGTTTCCATTCCGCTCGGCGCAACCATCAATATGGCCGGCGCGGCGGTAACGATTACGATTCTAACTTTGGCGGCGGTACACACATTAAATATCGAGGTTTCGTTTTTCAATGCGATTTTATTGAGCATTATGGCCAGCCTCGGTGCTTGCGGTGCTTCCGGCGTTGCGGGCGGCTCTTTGCTATTAATTCCGCTTGCCTGTAGCTTGTTTGGTATTTCCGACGATGTCGCCGCACAAATGATCGGCGTCGGTTTTGTTATCGGTATTTTGCAAGATTCCACCGAGACCGCACTAAACTCTTCTACCGACGTATTATTTACCGCGGCGGTTTGTATGGAAGAAGAGAGTAAAAACGCCTAAATTTTATACTATTCATAAGTCGAAATAGGTGGGATTACCCACCTATTTTTTTGAATAACGTTCAATGAAGTCATTCCGAATTTATCACTATTTTTCTATACAAAGTGAGGTCTGATTTGATAGACTTTTTTTAATCTTTCACTGAAACAGGAGGTAAAAATGGAGAGCTTTCCGATCGTTGCGATTGTTTTTATTGTATTAGTCGCCGCAATTTTGTATTCCACGTTAAAAACCGTGCCGCAGGGGTATCACTGGACAATTGAGCGCTTCGGTCGTTATACCAGAACGCTCACGCCGGGATTGAATTTTGTGTTGCCGTTTGTGGATCGGGTCGGGCGTCGAATCAATATGATGGAGCAAGTTCTGGATATTCCGTCACAGGAAGTGATTTCTAAAGATAACGCCAACGTCGCTATTGACGCCGTGTGCTTTGTACAGGTGATTGATGCGCGCAGTGCGGCGTATGAAGTGAATCATTTGGAACAGGCGATTATCAATTTGACGATGACGAATATTCGTACGGTACTGGGTTCCATGGAGCTTGATGAAATGTTGTCACAACGGGATTCGATCAATGGGCGCTTACTTTCTATCGTTGATGAAGCGACCAATCCGTGGGGAGTAAAAGTGACGCGTATTGAAATTCGCGATGTACGCCCGCCGCGCGAGTTGATTGATTCGATGAACGCACAAATGAAAGCGGAACGTAACAAACGCGCAGAAATTCTTGAAGCGGAAGGGATTCGTCAAGCTGAAATTTTGCGTGCGGAAGGGGAAAAACAATCCCGTATTTTAAAAGCCGAAGGCGCGCGCCAGGAAGCCTTCCTACAGGCGGAAGCCCGCGAACGGGCGGCCGAAGCGGAAGCAAAAGCGACGCAGATGGTTTCCGATGCGATTAGCGGTGGTGATACAAAGGCGATAAACTATTTTATTGCGCAAAAATATACGGAAGCCTTAAAACAAATTGGGGCATCGCATAATAGCAAGGTTGTTTTAATGCCGTTGGAAGCCGGTAATTTAATCGGCTCTGTCGCCGGCATTGCCGAATTGTTGAAAAACGATAAAAAATAACCGATTCGATCGAAAGTGCGGTTAAATTGGCCGCACTTTTTATAAGGAGCGAACAATGACGGAATGGTTTGAAACTTGGACAGTGTGGCATTGGTTGATTTTAGGGTTCGGTTTATTGATCGCGGAGATCGCCGCGCCGGGGGTTTTTCTCCTGTGGTGGGGATGTGCCGCCATTGTTACGGCGTTATTGAGCCTTTTATTGCCTACGCTTCCTTTCTCTATGTTGTCGGTTTTTTATGCGATTTTAGCCGTTTTACTGTCTTTTCTGTGGTGGAAATATCAGCATGGTAAAGACAATAAAGATCAATCGAAAACCACTCTAAATCAGCGTGATCACGCCATGATCGGCAAAAAAGGAACGGTTCGTGAAATATCGGCTAACGGAATCGGACGCGGTTATTTTGGCGACACCACTTGGCGGATCCAGGGGAAACATCTCGCGGTAAATGATATTGTACAGGTGCAGCGTGTAGAAGGGATTACATTAGTGGTTAAAAAGGTAATGTAATGAATCATTTAATTATTTTTGCTCATCCTAATGCACAACATAGTTTTGGTCGGGCGCTTGTGGAGCAAATAAGTCAAATTTCACAACAACTGGGCGTGCAGGTTCGATTACGTGATCTTTACGCCATGAATTTTGACCCGATTCTTTCTTTTGAGGAATTGCAGGAGGCGAATCAGGGCATAATTCCGCCTGACGTTAAACAAGAACATAATTTTATTCTGCAAGCGGATTTAATCACATTGGTTTATCCCCTATGGTGGATGGGGTTTCCGGCGATTTTAAAAGGTTATTTGGATCGTGTGCTGAGCCATGGTTTCGCTTATAAAACGGAAAACGGTGAATCGCAAGGGCTGCTGCAGAATAAAAAAATGCAACAATTTATTACGCTCGGTAGTAATGTTGAAAAATATCAACGCCTCGGCGTGGACAAATCTTTAGATCATTGTCTGATTAACGGGCTATTTAATTATTGCGGTATTCAGCAGGTGGATTATCAATTATTCGGCGATATTCATCTTATCGATCAGGCTGCGCGTCAAGCTATGCTGTGCGAGGCGGCGGAAAAAACGTATAAAAATCTGACCGCACTTTTGACTGAAATTTCAGGAGCGTAATCTCATGAGCGAAACACAAATCAGCCATTTTTCATTGATCAGCCGCTTATTCGGCAATTTATTCTTTCGTGCGCCGACGGATCCTATTTTAGCGGGGACATTCGATTGGCTTCGTCAAAAAGGCTTGAATCAAATTTGGGCGCTATCCGCCGACAGCGAAAGCGAGTCCGCGCTGAATTCTCTTCAGATGAACATCGATCTTAATGTCCTTGAACAGGAATATCAAAAATTATTCGGTTCAGAAGGGAAAGTTCCGACGGCAATTTCCGCGTACGGGATTAATCCCGAGGCCTTTATTCATTTTCGCGAAGTCCATAATATGCCGTCGATCGAACCGAGAGAAAGGGCGGAACATTTTGCCTTGCTGCTTCTCACCGCCTCTTGGCTGGAAGACAACACGGATTCCGCGTCGGCGCAACGAATACTATTCAGTGATTTTCTATTGCCTTGCGCCGCAAGGTTTTTAACGCAAGTAGAAACTTATGCCGTTTTGCCTTTTTATCGCGCGCTGGCTTATTTAACCCGGGAAATTCTTGCGGCGACAGCCGATGAATTGGAAGAAGGGGCAGAATAAGACGCCCCTTATACGTTTTAATGTTGCCCTTTAGCTTCGCAACAGATGAAAAGTGCGGTCGTTTTTGCCCGTGTTTTAGTGATCATCTAATAATGAAAGCGGATGGCTTTGTTTCCGTAATTCTTCAACTTCATCCAATAACTGCATAATTAGGCTCAGCGCCGGCACACTGGCTTCAAAGTCGCGGCTTAGGCGGTGGGCACGACGCACACGCGCCATCTGAAAACCACTAAAAACGGCCTGTTCGGGCGAGCCTTCCACCGAAATGACGCCTTCTTCAATTAACGCCAGTAGCCACTGCCGTTCGCCGGCGCATATCGTTAACATTTCATTAAAACTTAATTTAATATCAATATCTTGACTCATCATTTATTCTCCATTAAGCGTTTTTCGCCGCAAAGTGCGCCGCCAATTGCTCCCACGCGGCACGATCCGCCTCATTTTCCACGCTCGGCACAACGATTCTGATCTGCAAATATAAATCTCCCGCCTCTTTAGCCGGAATCCCTTTTCCTTTTAAACGAATGCTCTTGCCGCTTTGACTGTTGGCGGGCAGGTTAATTTGTAGCCGTCCGGCCACGGTCGACACGACGATTTTTCCGCCTAACGCCGCTTGCCATGGGAAAACATCAATGGTTTGGCAAACGTCTTTTTTGTTTTTGACGTAAAATTCCGGTTGCTCATGAAAACGAATTTTTAAATATAAATCGCCGTTTTCGCCGCCGTTTATTCCCGCCAGTCCTTGTCCGGACAAGCGAATTTGTTGTCCTTCCGCAATGCCTTTCGGAATTTTCACATTTAAGGTTTTATTTTGATAAGCGATTCCGCCATAAGGATCTAATGTCGGCACATTCAGATTCAAAGAACGTTCGGCGCCGTTATATGCCGCCGCAATATCGATACTTAATTCAGCATGCTGATCTTCGCCTTTCATCGGCCCGGTTTGACGGGGTGATGATTGAGCGCGGCGTCCGAAAGCGGAAAATAAATCTTCAAAATGAAAATCACTCTGATCGAACGGCTGCCCATCGCCTTGATTAAATTGATAATGACGAAAGCCGCCCGTATCGCCGTAAGCGTCTCCAAACGGGTTGCCTTGCCGTGCGCCGCCGAACGGATTGGCGAGCATTTCGTCATATTCGGCGCGTTTTTGGGGATCTTTTAACGTTTCATAGGCTTCGTTGACTTTCGCCGTTTTTTCCACTGCGTCCGGATCTTTGCTGACATCAGGATGATATTGGCGGACTAATTTTCGATATGCTTTTTTTATTGCATCAAGATCCGCCGTTTTCTCAACGCCTAAAATGTCATAATAAGTTTGGTTGGTCATGATTATCTGTATCCTATCGTTTCTTCTTAAAAATAAATTCGTTTTATTAATATCGTGGCGTGATTGACTTTTTTAAATGCATTGATGAAATCTTTTGGTTTGTCGTTATAAAGCCGGGCGCACAAAACCGGACAAATGAAGACTTCGCGAATATTGACCGCGCTTGCGTTCAAAAGAGGCGAAGTACGATCGATTTTACGGATGAATCGACGCCAAAAATTCCTTGCGGGTTTCGCGATCCGATAAAAAGACGCCGCCGTAAGCGGAGGTTACCGTATAACTGTGGGTGTCTTTGATACCGCGCGCTTTTACGCAAAAATGCGTGGCTTTCACGTAAACCGCTACATCGTCGGTTTCTAAAATGGTTTGAAACGCCGTCAGTAATTGCTCGGTTAAGCGTTCTTGGACTTGTGGACGCTGTGCAAAAAAAGACACGATACGATTAATTTTCGATAAGCCAATCACCCAGTCTTTCGCATAATAAGCCACCGAAACTGAGCCGTCGATGGTCACGAAATGGTGTTCGCAGGTGCTGGTTAAGGTAATGTCATTGACCTGCACCATTTCGCTGACTTTCATTTGGTTTTTAATTTTAGTCATTTTAGGAAAGTTTGCATAATCAAGGCCGCTGAAAATTTCATCCACAAACATTTTTGCCAAACGACGAGGCGTTTCTTCCAAACTATCGTCGCTTAAATCCAGTCCGATCAATTTCATCACTTCACGCATATGCATTTCAATGGCCGAACGGCGCGTATGGGCGCTTTGTTCCGTAGAAATCATCGGTGTTTCGATACCTTTGGCTTTCAGCGCCTCACGTACATTTATCGCATCTTGTGAAATCATGTCGGTTGTCCTTTCCTATAAACTAAAGGGGCATTTTAGCAAAATCTTGATGGTCGGTTAAGAATAAAATGCACCGATAATCGTGGCTATTATTGTCGTGATGACAGCCGTCATCCAATGTCACGTGATATTAAAATCCACGCAGAACCGACCGCACTTTTCCGCCCGTAAAATAAAAAATGCAATGCGGTTTTTCACATTGCATTGATTTTATTAAATTTAATGTGTTTTTAACGTTGAATTAAATAGCGCAATTTCGTTCCGTCTTGTTCGACACTCAATAAAGTATAGCCGTGATTTTTCGTATCGACGGGAATATTATTAATTGACTGTGCGCAATCGCTTAGTAATTCTAAAATCTCGCCTTTTTTTAATTCAGGCATGGTCTCCAACATAACGATGGCAGGATAAGGACAAGGTTCGCCCAGTGTGTCGAGCGTATAATCCGGCGTAATCTCTTTAGGATCTTTGTCTAATTTTTGAATAACGGTAAAAGCCATAGGATTTTCCTTTTTAAATAAGTGAATGAATGTCGTGCATTATGCCGTTTGGGTGGCAATTTTCGCTTTCGCTTTGGTTAAAAAACGTTTTTCCCACCAAACGACAGCGATTAAACAGAAGAATAATAAGCCGTAATTGACCAATAATCCGCCTACGGTGCCGAATTCTTTTAAAAGATTCAGTTTTTCATAATCAAGCGCAAGTGCGGGGGCAATATCGTCCCAAACGTAAGCCAGGAAAGTGGAGCCGGCAACGTTACCGACACCGACCCACATAAAATGAACCTGTCCTTCCATTGAGCGATACATCCAGCCCGTTTCGCAGCCGCCGGCCAAAACAATCCCGAAGCCGAATAACAGGCCGCCGATAATGGCGTTTGGTCCTGCCCACATAATTTTAGCGGGAACGCCTAATTGAATGTATGAAAACACCCCGATGGTGCCGACGATAATGCCGAAAATGATTGCTTTGGCCATATAAGCCCGACCGGTGACCCACAAATCGCGAAAGGCGGAAGTAAAGCAAATTTGTGCCCGTTCAATTAATAAACCGAAAGCTAACCCGCAAAGCATGGCAAAGCCAAGCTTGATGGACGATTGCATAACATATAACGACGCAATAAAGTAGGCAAAGAAAACTGCCATACCAATCCGAAAACGACGACGAGCCTGCTTCGGATCCGTTTCGGTGAGTTTTGCCGCACCTTTTTTCAGCGTTAATTTAACGCGAAACATCGGTAATAAAGTAACTTTTACGCCGAAATACGTGCCGACCGCCGTGGCGAGGGTAAAAAACCAAGCATGCACGGAAAATTGAGGAATACCGGTAAATAATGACGCCAAGTTACAGCCCATGGCCAAACGCGCGCCGAAGCCCGCCAAGGCGCCGCCGATAAGCGCCTGAACAATACGACGCTTGTGTGGTTGATTACGCCATTTTACGTTATTGGCCCAAAGAGCGGCAGAAATACAACCGGCGAACATGCCTAAAATCATCACGCCGTCGATGCGCGTAAACACCGTGCCGTTCATACCGATAATTTTATAGTAGCTCCAATCGCTCACGTTCACCCCCAAGGCTTGCAGCGCATGGCCGCCCCATCGGGTAAATTCGCCCGTTACCGCCCAATAGGTTCCCGTCACGCCGAAATAATAAGCAGAAATGAGCCCCGCTGCGATAACCGCTGCGACCGGGTTCCAATATTTAATGAGATAGTTTTGTTTAAAATTTTGCCAAATCTCTCGCATAATTCACCTTAACTAAGAATAAATATACACATCAATTGAATTGATGAACGGATTTGCAAGAAAGGTATAAATGAAGGGGATAAAAACCGACGAATTCATTTCCTATACACAACACTTGCGATATAGACAAAGAAGCTTGTCGGCGCCTATCTTACCGAAAAAAAAACGTCCTGTATAGAAAAATCTCAGGCCGTTTTATACTCAATTAAGGACGGAACGATTCGGCGTCGGGTAGTTTAATTTCGCGTACGGACATAGTCATTCCGTCGATCATTAATAGTCGCCCGCATAAATTCGTGCCGATTTTTAACCGCACTTTAATCGCCTCCAGCGCTTGAATCGCACCGACGATACCGACAATCGGCGCCAACACGCCCGCTTCGACACAGCTTAACGCATTGGCGCCGAATAATTGACTGAGCGAACGATAAGCGGGCGTATGCGGCGCGTAAGTAAACACCGAAACTTGCCCTTCCATTCGAATCGCCGCGCCGGAAACCAATGGCACGTTGGCATTTTCGCAACAGCGATCAAGTTGATTACGCGTATCGACGTTATCGGTGCAATCCAAAACCACATCAAAGTGCGGTATGATTTCAGCGAGTTCCGCCTCGTTTAATTTTCGATTTATCGTTTCAATATCGGCGTGCGGATTCAGTTTGAGCAAACTCGACTTTGCGGATTCCACCTTTGGCATGCCCAAACGGCTATCGTCGTGCAAAACCTGCCGCTGCAAATTTGACAGTGAAACCGTGTCGAAATCCAACAGCGTCAAATGCCCGACGCCGGCGACGGCTAAATATTGACTCGCCGCACAGCCCAATCCGCCCAAACCGACAATCAACATACGCGTCTCTTTCAGTTTTTCTTGTCCGTCAAAATCAATGGCACGCATAATAATTTGGCGGTTATAGCGCAGCGCTTCCTGATAACTTAACTCGGTCATACTTATTCCAATATCGCATCGAAAGGTTCAATCGTCACGCTTTCGCCCGCAGCAACATTGCCTCGTTCCTGTTCCAACACAATAAAACAATTGCTTTTTACAAAAGCGCTAAACAAATGGGAGCCCTGAAAACCGACGGGATAAACTTCAATTTGTCCGTTATCGTTGATTGAATAAAAGCCGCGCTGAAAATCCAATCGACCGGGCGATTTTTTCAACGATTCAGTGGCGATCGCTTTTAAGTGCGGTTGTTTTTTCGGGTGTTTTTGCCCCTGCAATTTGGCAATTAACGGTCGCACCAATTGATAAAAAGTCACCAACGCCGAAACCGGATTGCCCGGTAGGCCGCAAAACCAGGCATTCGGCAACCGCCCGAAAGCAAAAGGTTTACCCGGCTTAATGGCAATTTTCCAAAAATTAATCTGCCCGATTTTTTCTAACACGGTTTTCGTAAAATCCGCTTCGCCGACTGACACCCCACCGCTGGTAATCACCAAATCTGCCTGCGTCTGCGCACTTAAAAACGTCTGTTCAAACGCGGCTTCATCGTCCGGCAAAATACCGAAATCCAACACCTCACAATGCAATTTTTCCAACATTAATTTGACGCAAAAACGATTCGTATCATAAATTTGCCCCGCCTGTAACGGCTGACCGACCGGCACCAATTCATCGCCGGTGGAAAGCACGGCGACCTTTAAACGCGGATAAACATTCACGTCGGCGATTCCCAACGAAGCAAGCAACGGCAGCGAAACTGCATTTAATACATCGCCCTGTTGCAGCACGACATCGCCTTTTTTAACATCTTCACCGCAACGACGAATATTTTGACCGGCTTTCGGCTGCGCCGAAAAAGTGACACTGCCGTCCTCATTGAGCGTCACGTCCTCTTGCATCACAACCGCATCAGCCCCCTTCGGCAGCATGGCGCCGGTCATTATTCTGATCGTGCTTTGCGCCGGCCATTTACCTTGAAACGGATTGCCGGCAAAGGATTTGCCAGCCACAGGCAGCGTCAACGTTTGCGCCAAATCCGCCGAACGCACGGCATACCCGTCCATCGCTGAATTATCAAAAGAGGGCACATTAAGCGGCGAAAGCACCGCTTGCGCACAAATCCGCCCCTGCGCCTGTGCGATGGAAAGCGTTTCCAGTTGCGTCGGGAACGAAAGCGCTGCCAACATTTTATTTAATGCGTCATCAAGTTTTAGCATAATCAACCTGCCTTAAAAAATGAAAAAGAACACCCCATTTTATACCGAAAGGGCGTGTAACTGAAGTTTTCATCGGTGTAAATTTAATAAAATCAATGCAATGTGGAAAACGGCATTGCATTTTTTGTTTTGATTGAAGGGAAAAGTGCGGTTGATTTTTGGGGAGTTTTTGCGATGCATTTATCAATGCGCGAAAGGGGGATTAAGATGGTTTCTGACCCCGTTATAAAGAGAGTTAAGTTTTAGTCAATAGAAAGCTGAAATAACAACTACTTCGACAAATTATGAGCGTCATTTCAGCTTTGTCACTACCTTATAAATAAGTTAAATAATTTTATTTTGGCGCTTATTAATTTTTCCCTCTATATTTCGGTGTACTTAAGCATTAAACGATAAAAATCGAATGTAATGTTGATTTTTCGCATTATTGTTTGCGCCATGTGGTGCCGTTCGGGCCGTCTTCCAATACAATTCCCATTTCACTTAATGCATTTCGTGCGGCGTCTGCGGCGGCCCAATCTTTAGCGGCCCGGGCGTCGTTACGTTGTACAATTAGGGCTTCGATTCGGCTGATTTCATTTTCTGCCGCCTCGCCTTGTAAAAAGGTTTCCGGCGCTTGTTCGAGCAATCCTAACACGCCGCCAAGTTGTTTTAAGCGTGCCGCTAGGCGGTCGGCTTCAAGCGGGTTCGCCGATTTTAATTTATTGATTTCGCGTGCCAGATCGAATAAAACCGCCAGTGCGCCCGGCGTGTTGAAGTCGTCGTCCATGGCCTCTTTAAAGGCGGTAACGTAGGCGTCGTCAGCCGTTAATTCGCCCGCCGCATGGGGGTTGCAACCGCGCAGGGCGGTATAAAGGCGCGCTAGCGCTTTGTGGGCTAAACCGATATTTTCTTCGCTGTAATCCAACAGGCTGCGATATTGCGCCGTGAGGAAAAAATAGCGTACGCTTTCGCTGTCGTATTTAGACAAAATATCACGAATGGTGAAGAAGTTATTCAGTGATTTTGACATTTTTTCTTCGTTAATCGTGAGCATGCCGGTGTGCAGCCAATAATTGACATATGGCGTATCATGAGCGCAGCAGGATTGGGCGATTTCGTTTTCATGGTGCGGAAACATTAAGTCGGAGCCGCCGCCGTGAATATCAAAATGAAGCCCTAATTCTTTGCTATTCATTGCCGAGCATTCGATGTGCCAGCCCGGACGCCCTTTTCCCCATGGCGAATCCCAGCTCGGTTCGTTAGGTTTTGACATTTTCCATAAGACAAAATCCATCGGATTTTTTTTCACGGATTTGATTTCAACCCGCGCGCCCGCTTGCAATTGTTCGAGATTCTGGCGCGAAAGATGGCCGTATTCGGCATAGCTTTCTACATCGAACATCACGTCGCCGTCGGCGGCGATATAAGCATGGCCGCGTTGAATTAACGCGTCGACCATGGCGATAATTTCCGGAATATGTTCTGTTGCGCGCGGCTCAACGTTCGGACGGAGAATGTTTAAAGCGTCGAAGTCGCGGTGCATTTCTCGAATCATACGTTCGACAAGGGCGTCACAGGTTTCGTGATTTTCCAAGGCGCGTTTAATAATTTTGTCGTCTACGTCCGTAATGTTACGGACATAATGTAAATTGTAGCCGAGATAGCGTAAATAACGTACAATAACATCGAAAGAGACGAAGGTGCGACCGTGGCCGAAATGACATAAATCGTAGACAGTAACGCCGCAGGCGTACATGCCGACGCGGTTTTCATGAATCGGTTTGAAGATTTCTTTTTCGCGGGTAAGCGTGTTAAAAATTTTTAGCATTTTTTTCTCTGTTTTTTGTTTATAAATCTGTTGAAAATCGACCGCACTTTATGGCGCGAGGCCGCAGTTTGTGAAATAATGCGGATTCAATTTTCATGAGGAAAACAATATGGTTACATTACATACAAATTTTGGCGATATTAAAATCAAATTGAATTTTGAAAAGGCGCCGATGACTGCGGAAAACTTTTTAAATTATTGTAAAAGCGGTTTCTATGATAACACAATTTTTCACCGCGTTATTGACGGATTTATGATTCAGGGCGGCGGCATGGAAAGCGGTATGCGCGAAAAAGCCACCAATGCGCCGATTCAAAATGAAGCGAATAATCGTTTAAGCAATAAACGCGGAACGATTGCCATGGCGCGTACTTCCGACCCGCATTCGGCCACGGCGCAATTTTTTATTAACGTTGCTGATAATGATTTCTTAGATTATCGTTCTAAAGAAATGTTCGGTAAGGAAGTCGTGCAGGAATGGGGCTACGCGGTGTTCGGCGAAGTGGTTGAGGGTATGGACGTAGTGGATAAAATCAAAGGCGTGAAAACCGGTAACGCCGGTTTCCATCAAGATGTGCCGAAGGAAGACGTGGTGATTATGTCCGTTTCTGTGGATTAATGAATTTTATTGGGCGGGTTTTTCCGCCTTTTTTATTGGAAAAATAATGGCTTTTTTTGATACTCATACGCATTTGGATTATTTGCAGCAATTTACGGGCGAGCCGTTAGATTCGTTGATGGCAGAGGCGTGGGCGGCGGATGTGCAGAAAATTTTAGTCGTCGCCGTATTGCGGCGGGATTTTGAAACGATTGAAAAAATGACCGCACTTTATTCCGACAATCTGTATTACGGTTTGGGTTTGCATCCTTTGTATATTAAAGAACATCAGGTCGGCGATTTAGATTTATTGGATCACGCACTCGCGACGCGTCCGGCAAATTGCACGGCAGTGGCGGAAATCGGTTTGGAGTGCGCCGTGCCGGAATTGTTAAGTGAAGAATTGTGGCGTAAACAATGTGAATTTTTTGAAGCGCAATTACAATTGGCCAAAAAATATGCATTGCCGGTCAATTTACATTCGCGCAAGTCCCACGATCAGCTGTTTGTTTTTTTACGCCGCGTTCAATTGCAAAAATGCGGCGTAGTACACGGCTTTGCCGGCAGTTATGATCAGGCGAAACGCTTTGTGGAGTTGGGGTATAAAATCGGCGTAGGCGGCACGATTACTTATGAACGCGCCAATAAAACCCGTCAAACGATCGCCAAATTGCCCCTAGACGCGCTGCTGTTGGAAACGGATTCGCCCGATATGCCGGTATTCAGCTTTCAGGGGCAACCGAACCGCCCGGAAAGAGTGCGACAGGTTTTCGATGTGTTATGCCAATTAAGAAGCGAAACGCCGGAAATGATCGCCGAGACTATTTGGCAAAACAGCATTGCAAAATTTGCTTGAAAAAAGCACCGCACTTTTGGGCGTTGAATTAAATCTTAAACCGATGAATCACCTGATTTGCGGAACCGCGCCAAACCAGGCTGGGATCCGCCTGTTCCTGAATGAATTTACCGTCAATTAACACATCAATATAAGGCAACATCTGCCGTTGATCATCATTCAGTTCATCTAATTTATAACCCGTCCACACCCAAATGTCTTTATCGGGGCATTCCCGTTTGATGCGTTGTACCAACGGCAACAGCGTTTCCACGTTGCGCGGATGAAGTGGATCGCCGCCGGAAAGGGTTAGCCCTTGGCGTTTAATGCGGGTATCTTTAAGATCCTTGAGAATTTGTTCTTCCATTTCAATACCGAAAGGCACGCCTGCACTGAACGACCAGCTTTTCTGGTTGTAACAGCCTTTGCAGGCGTGGGTACAGCCGCTGACGAAGAGGGTGCAACGCGTGCCTTCGCCGTTGACGATATCGACGGGGTAGTATTGTAAGTAGTTCATTTTAGCTGTATTTAAATCAAATTTTATTTTGTAGAAATATCGGATTTCGCCGATGGCGACTTACTTTCTTTTGAATGCACAAAAGAAAGTAAGCAAAGAAAAGTGCACCCCGGATAAGCTGCTTATCCTCTCTACAACAGGATTTTCTTCACGGAAATTTTCGAACTCGCTACGCTCAGACAAGCGAAAATTTCCTAAAAATCCTATTTTCGTTCAGGCATCTTATACGGGGATCCATTGTTTAGTAATTGGATATATGACTACTTCAGCTTAGTCTTTAAGTCCTCATAAGTATGGGAAGCAGAAAGCCATTTACCATCACATTCAGCAGAACTAATAATATCCGCGTAAGCAAGAGCTTGAGTAAACCCTTTATAAAAATTGTAATTTTCAATTAATGTGTCTAATGAGTTTGATTGAATAAATTCAGAGTAGGCTGCTCTCATTTTTTCTTTTGCTAGGTCTTTATTTGTCATATGTTGCTCCTTTATGAAAAAGGTTAATAATAAACGGCTCATAAATTTTTAAATGATGCTTTCAAAAACATTTAAAAAAATGACCGCACTTTTCTGGAATAATGCTGAGGTAAAATGATCCTCTTATAAGACGCCTGAGCGACTTGCAATTTTTAGGAAATTTTCGTTTGTCTGAGCGTAGCGAGTTCGAAAATTTCCGTAAAGAAAATTGCAACCAAGCGAAGAACAGCGGCTTATCTGGGGTGTGTTCTTTGCTACTTTCTTGCACAAGCAAGAAAGTAGGAATAACTACATATGTTTCACCCGACGCTTCACTTCCTCTTGTTTCCCCGCATTAAACGGTCTGGCGTCCGGGCTGCCTAGGTAGCCGCAGACGCGGCGGGTGACGGAGACTTTTTCGCTGTCGTGGTTGCCGCATTTCGGGCAGGTGAAGCCTTTGCTGGTGCATTCGAATTCGCCGGTGAAGCCGCATTCGTAGCATTCGTCAATGGGCGTGTTGGTGCCGTAGTAAGGCACGCGGTCGTAGCTGTAATTCCACACGTCTTCCAACGCCTTGAGGTTGTGCTGGATGTTCGGGTATTCGCCGTAGCAAATGAAGCCGCCGCTGGCGAGTGGCGGGTACACCATTTCAAAGTCCAGTTTGTCGTATGGATTGACTTTTTTCTCTACGTCCAAGTGATAGCTGTTGGTGTAGTAGCCTTTATCGGTAACGCCGTCAATGACACCAAATTGTTTGGTGTCTAAGCGGCAAAAACGGTCGCACAGGTTTTCGCTCGGGGTGGAGTATAAACTGAACGCATAGCCCGTTTCGGCGCGCCATTGTTTGGTGGCATTGCTGAGATATTCCACGATGGCGCGACCTTTTTCACGCAACATTTCGCTGTCGTAAATGTGCCCTTGGTGATACAGGGCGTTGACGGTTTCGTAAATGCCGATGTAGCCGAGGGAAATGGAAGCACGGCCATTTTTGAAGATTTGCGCCACGTTGTCGTCCGCTTTTAAACGTACGCCGCAAGCGCCTTCCATGTATAAAATCGGCGCGACGCGGGCTTTGGTGTGCTCCAAGCGGGCGATGCGGGTCATCAGGGCTTTTTTCGCAATGGCGAGACGTTGATCTAAAATTTCATAGAACCGTTTCTCATCGCCTTTGGTTTCAATGGCAATGCGTGGCAGGTTGAGGCTCACCACGCCGAGGTTGTTGCGCCCGTCGTGAATTTGTTCGCCATGTTCTTCGTAAGCACCTAAGAAACTGCGGCAACCCATCGGGGCTTTAAAGGAACCGGTGACTTTCACCACTTGGTCATAATTCAAAATATCCGGGTACATACGTTTGCTGGCACATTCCAAGGCAAGCTGTTTGATGTCGTAATTCGGATCGTTCGGCTCCAAATTCACGCCTTTACGCTGCGTAAACACCAGTTTTGGGAACACCGGTGTTTTGTGATTTTTACCCAAGCCACGAATACGGTTTTGCAAAATCGCTTTTTGAATCAAACGCGATTGCCAGCTAGTGCCTAGGCCGAAACCAAAGGTGACGAACGGGGTTTGACCGTTAGCAGTGTGCAAGGTGTTCACTTCATATTCCAAAGACTGGAAGGCGTCGAAACAGTCTTTTTCGATAAGTGCCTGCGCGTATCCCTGCGCATCGGGCACATTCCATTGCGCGGCATTTTTCAAATGTTTTTCATAACTCAGTTGAACGTAAGGCGCCAGCACTTCGTCAATACGATTGATGGTGGTGCCGCCGTAAATATGGCTTGCTACCTGCGCGATAATCTGCGCCGTGACGGCGGTGGCGGTGCCGATGGATTTCGGCGGTTCGATTTCCGCGTTACCCATTTTAAAGCCTTGGGTTAGCATGCCTTTCAAATCCACCAACATACAGTTGAACATCGGGAAGAACGGCGAGTAATCCAAATCATGATAATGGATTTCGCCTTTTTCGTGGGCTTCCACCACATCGCGCGGCAGGATGTAACGTTTGGCATAATGTTTTGCCACAATGCCCGCCAATAAATCACGTTGGGTCGGGATCACTTTAGCGTCTTTATTGGCGTTTTCGTTGAGCAATTCTACGTTGCTTTGTTCAATCAACCCTTCGATTTCTCGGGTTAATTGACTGCGTTTTTCACGCGCCAAATCACGATCGTGTCTATATTCGATATAAGTGCGCGCCACCTGCGGATAGCGGCCTGCCATCAGTTTTTCTTCGACGATTTTTTGAATTCGGCTAATGTCGATTTCCTGTTGGTATTGCGTAAAAATCTGATTGACGACCTGATGACCGATGTCGTAGCAATAACGCTCGTCTTGCACATTAACCGCCTGTGCGGCTTTTTTAATGGCGTTGATAATTCGTTGAATTTCAAATTCAATGCGTGAACCGTCGCGTTTAATCACAGAAAAAGAGCCCATATTTTTATCTCCGGCTTAGGTGGAATTAAAATTTGAAACACTATATATAGATTTAAAAATATAATCAACACACAATATATAGTGTTATCCGGGTCGTTATTTATAAATTTGTACGCAATTTATTGTTACGATTAACTTATTTTTATTAAAGTTTGAGAATTATTCTCAAAAAAAAAGTTTGGCTTTTATGATCGAGATCATAAAACAGGAAACAAAAGGTCGATAAAACGCGACGTAAAAGCGATGATGGAGAGGAAAATTTGATAAAAAACGGAAGTATCGGCTTCCGTTTTTGGGGGCGGTAAAAGTGAAACAAAAACGACCGCACTTTATTTTTCGCGACGGCTTTCATCGTCGGGCAGTGTTGTTCGTTTCTTTTAATTTACATTTTTTCGACGGTTTTTATTCCAAGCAGATCCAATCCTTGTTTTAAGGTTTTTTCTGTCAGCAAGGCCAATTTTAAACGGCTGAGTTTTATCGGCTCATCGGCATTTAAAATCGGGCAATGTTCGTAGAAGGAAGAAAACGCGCCGGCCAATTCATAAAGATAAGCGCACAGAATATGCGGCGTGCCTTCTTTGCCGATGATTTGTACCGCTTCTTCGAATTGTAAGAGTTTAACGGCCAACTGACGTTCTTTTTCGTCGTGTAAGCAGATTGTGGCCGATAAAAGTGCGGTCGAATCCACGTCGGTTTTGGCAAAAACGGAGCGAATACGCGTGTAGGCGTATTGCATATAAGGCGCCGTATTGCCTTCAAAACTTAACATATTATCCCAATCGAACACATAATCCGTGGTTCGATTTTTGGATAAATCGGCGTATTTGACTGCGCCGATGCCGACGGCTTCGATTACCGCCGTTTTTTCCTGCTCGGAAAGACTGATGTTTTTACTTTCGATTAATTCACGCGCGCGTTCAATCGCTTCGTCTAATAAATCGGCTAATTTGACAGTACCGCCGGTACGGGTTTTGAACGGTTTGCCATCCTTACCGAGCATCATGCCGAAATTTTTGTGTTCCAGCGAAAAGCTTTCCGGCACATATCCGGCTTTGCGCGTAATTAACCAAGCTTGTTGCATATGCTGGCTTTGGCGCGTATCGGAGAAGACGAGCGCACGATCGGCTTTTAGGGTTTCGTAGCGGTATTTTGCTGCGGCGATGTCCGTTGTGGTATATAAAAATCCGCCGTCTTTTTTGCGTACGATGACGCCCATCGGCTCGCCTTCTTTGTTTTTAAATTCATCGAGATAAACCACCAAAGCCCCATCGTCTTCCACGGCTAACCCTTGTTTTTGTAAATCGGCGACAATTGCTGGCAACATCGGATTGTACAAACTTTCGCCCATCACATTTTGGGCGGTCAGTGTGACGTTTAATCGGTCGTAATTGCGTTGATTTTGTTGCATGGTAATATCGACCAGTTTTCGCCACATAGCGCGACAATATTCGTCGCCGCTTTGCAGTTTCACCACATAACCGCGCGCTTTTTCGGCAAATTTTTCGTCTTCGTCGTAATGTTTTTTGGCTTCGCGGTAAAAGGCTTCCAGATCTTGTAAGGCCATTTCACCCGCCTGTTCGTTCTCAATTTTTTCAAGATAAGCAATGAGCATACCGAACTGGGTTCCCCAATCGCCGACATGATTGGCGCGAATGACGTGATGCCCTAAAAACTCAAGAGTGCGCACTACCGCATCGCCGATAATGGTGGAACGCAAGTGACCGACGTGCATTTCTTTCGCCACGTTAGGCGAGGAATAATCAACCACAACGGTTTGTTTATTTTCGGCGGAAACGCCCAGGTGGGGTTGAATTAAGGCGGCGGAAAGACGGTGGGCCAGCCATTCCGGGCGTAGAAATATATTGATAAAACCGGGGCCGGCAATTTCGGTTTTTTCGGCGATTTCGGCAAGATCCGCTCGGTTTAATACCTGTCGGGCAAAATCACGCGGATTTTGACCGCACTTTTTAGCGGCCGCCATAATACCGTTGGCTTGATAATCACCGAATTGCGGCTTGCCGGATTGACGCACGAGGGCATCACATTGTTCATCGGCACCGGCGGCAATCATGGCCAGCTTAATTTTGGCAGATAAAATGGATTGAATATTCACGGTTTTTCCTAAGTTAAATTGAATAATAAAAATAATGCGTTATGATACCGTTGTTTATGCGTTTCGCAAAGTCAGGACGGAGTAAAATGGCGAATTTAACGGAAAAATCGACCGCACTTTTCGCGCAATTAAGTGAATTTGAGCAAAAAATTGGCCGATTGGCGCAAGCCATGCAGATTCGATTAGACGATTATCACATCGATCATTTAGCCTTACGAACCCATCATGTCGAGATGGCGCAGCGTTGGCTGGCGGCGCTGTCAACGCGCGGTCGGATTTTAAGCGAAAATAAGATTAACGGGCGTCCGATTTATTTAATCGAATTGCAAAAGCCGATTGTTTTTGGCGGGCAGGCCGTTTCAGTGATTGAATTGCCTTTTCCGAAGGATAAAATTTATCCGCAAGAGGGATGGGAGCATATCGAGATTGTCATGCCGCTGTCGGCGAATGAATCCGCTTTAGCGTGGCGCGAGCGAATAATGACGCAATTTTTATGGAACAAACAACCGCACTTGGCTGTCAAATCAAGCGAACCGAAGGCTGTCGGCGAGCGTTTGCCGAATCCGACGATTGCTGTAACCTTGGCGGATCAAACAGAAAATCACGTTTGCATTAAGGTTCATCCTTACCCGATTAAACGGATCGCGGGCGGATGGTAGCGGAAAGCGAAACCGAAAGTATGGCGAAAAGGAACAGACGGTTTATTATCTGATTTTTTATTCACAAAAAAGGAATGATTTATGAAAAAAATGACACTTGCACTGGCGTTAGTTGTCGCCTTAGGCGTTACCGGTTGTGCCAATACCGATGTTTTCAGCGGTGATGTTTATACGGCGGAACAGGCGAAAGAAGCGCGCTCGATTAGTTACGGCACCTTGCTTTCGGTGCGTCCGGTGAAAATTCAAGCGAATAATCAGGGCGTTATCGGTACGGTAGGCGGCGGCGTATTAGGCGGTATTGCCGGAAGTTCTATCGGCGGCGGTACAGGGCAAGCGGTCGCCGCGGCAGTCGGTGCGATTGCCGGCGCGGTAGCGGGCAGCACGATTGAAGAAAAGGCCAGCCAGGTTAGCGCGCTTGAGTTAGTCATTAAGAAAGACGACGGGCAAGAAATCGTGGTGGTGCAAAAAGCCGATAGCCGTTTTGTGCCGGGCAAACGTGTTAGAATTGTCGGCGGTTCGTCATTAAACGTGTCGGTTCTTTAATCGACAGCAAGTAAAAACGCGCTATTTCATGTAGCGCGTTTTTTATGTTCGCGATAAACCTAAAACTTGCGTAAAATCGACCGCACTTTACACAATACAAACATCCAAATCCAAGTGTTTATTATGGAATTGATGTAGCGTGCCGCGGTGGCCGATGCTTAAAATAATCATATTCGGTAGACGTTCTTTGATGGTTCGATAGAGCAGATATTCCGTCGGTTCATCCAGCGCCGAGCTGGTTTCGTCGAGAAAGACGACGTCCGGTTTGGAAAGCAGAATACGAATAAAGGCGACACGCTGTAATTCGCCCGGCGATAAAATCACCTGCCAATCATTTTCTAAGTCAAGCGCCGAAATATATTTTTCCAGACAGCAGTCTTTCATTGCATTAATCAATTCATTATCGGTCGCATGAATGTCAGGGTAGCAAATGGCTTCGCGCAATGTGCCTTGCGGCATGTAAGGCCGTTGCGGTAAAAATAGACTGGTTGAGCAAGGATGTTCCGCACAGCCGGTGGTCTCAAAGGGGTAAATGCCCGCAATGGCTTTTAATAAGGTGGTTTTGCCGGCACCGGACGGGCCTTTAATCAGCAATGCGTCGCCGTTTTTTAGTTCGATATTGATATTATTTAACAGCATGTGGCCTTGGCTGTCTTTGATGCCGAAATTTTGCAGCGCAACACGGTTGGAGCAGTGTATCGGTTGATGAATTTCGGTATTGTCCAATTCATTAAGTTTCGCCATAAACCCGGCAAGTCGGTTGAGACGGGCTTGATACAGCGTAAATTCTTCATAAAACAATCGAAAGAAAGATAGCGCCCGCATGAGGCGGTTAAAGGCTTGTACCGTTTGATGCATATCGCCTAAACTGACTTGTCCGGCAAAAAAACGTGGTGCTTGTAACATGAGCGGCAGGATCATCGCGGTTTGCGTGACGCCGGTATTAAAGCCGTCCAGTCCAAGCATGCGGCGCACAATTGCCCAGCGGTTATGAATGATCGAGTTAAATTTCTCGCTTAAATTTGACCGCTCTTTTTCCTCGCCGCTATAAAACGCAATGCTTTCTGCATTGTCCCGTACGCGAATCAGCGAATAGCGATAATTTCCGTTCAGCCGTTCTTTTTCAAAATTCAGTTTAATCAGCGGATGTCCGATCCACACGGAAAGAGCGGTGGCGATGAGGATAAAAATATAAATAAAGAATACCGCGCCTTTCGGAATCGGCACGCCGAGCAGCACTAACAAACCGGATAAGCCCCACAGCACGATAGTAAATTCAATAGTGGACACGACGGAATTAATCAGTCCTTGTAGCATGGAAACCGTGCCGTTGATAAATTCGCGGGCATCCTGTTCGATACGCTGATCGATGTTATCGGGCAATTCCTTTTCGTATTTCAGTCGATAATAATTTTTATGTCGAATCCAGTGCGTTATCATTTCATCATTAAGTTTTTCCAACCAGCGAATTTCAAACAACTGGCGGACAAAATCATTAATGATAGCGTGCGTGATTTTAACTATGACCAGCAACGCATTGAGTCCGGCGAAAAACCAAAAGGCGTCAGCTTGTTGTTTCTGTAAGGAAGAATAAAGCCCGTTGTAGAAAAAAGTGTTCAGTACGCTAATACGTACTTCCAGTAAGATCAAGGTTAGCAGTAATAGTACCAACCCGATGATTTTGTACGCTTGCGATTTTTTTACGCAGGGGCGCGTAATCAACCAAAATTTCCTGCCGAAGGCGGTTTTATGCAATACCAGCGCCAGTATAACCAACGCGGCGGAAACATAAAAAAGTGCGGTCAAAAGCCAGCTAAAACTGTTATTAAGTTCGCTCTGCCAATTCATTATTTTTCCATAAGCAAATGAAAAAAGGGCGAAGGAATCGCCCTATAAAACGTCGTGAATTAAAATTCAACTTTGGTATTAAAGATAAACTCACGTCCATACCCCAACGCCACAGGAATCAGCGTGTTTGTTGCATTGCCTGAAGTAGATGGGAAGTAGGTTTTATCCGTTAAGTTTTTACCGTTAAGTTGGAATGACACTTTCTTACCGGAGATTTTGGTATCGTAGGCAATAAAGGCGTCATACACAACAGCGTGAGGTAATTTGTAGGCACGAGTATAATCATTGTTATAAGCATACCATGAACCTAAATAACGGGCGCCGCCGCCGATACGGATATGACCGAAATCAAATTCGCCGATGTTATAACCTAAGAACAATGAGGCCTGATGTTTCGGCACGCCGGAAAGTTGTTTGCCTACCGCCGTCGGGTATTTGGCATTTTCTAATGCGTTGACTTTCGTGTAGGTATAGTTGGCGGCGATACTCAACGCATCGGTAAGTTGACCGTTTAAGTCAAATTCTACTCCGCGCGAACGTTGTTTACCGACAATATTCAGTTGTGTATTGGATCCGCTGCCGACAGTTTCTCCGACATTACGTTTATTGATATTAAATAATGCCAATGTTGCGTTAATGTGTTCGTTTTCATATTTCGCCCCGATTTCAACGGATTTACCTTGTTCCGGTTTTAAATCGCTATCCACCGGCGCTGCGACGCTGGTTTGCGGACGGAAAGATTCGGCATAGTTGGCAAATGTCGCCAAGCGAGGCGTGAACTTGTATACGGCGCCTAATTGGTAGAGTAATTTGCCGTCATGTTGATCCGTGTTACCTGTTTTGGTTAATTTTTGGCCTTTTGAGAAATCACAGTTCGCGGCATTTAAACAATGACGTCCTGCAAATTGATCGAAATATTCATAACGCAAACCGCCGGTGACGATGAAATTATCCGTAAAATAAGCCGTGTCTTGCACATAGACGCCCACGGTTTTTAAGTGGTTATATTGATAGGCGTTGCCATTGCCGTTTTTCTTTTGGGCAATTGGGCTGGTGTAGTGTGGATGATCAATATTGATGTCGGAATTCATGATGCCTTGGTTGTAAATCGGGCCGATTTCACGAATATTCCGCATGACATCGACGCCGGCGACAAAGCGATTGGCAATCTCGCCGATACCGAATTCACCGATAATATTGAACGTTCCGCTGTGTACGCGTTGATCGCCTTGCTGTTGTTCGATAGCGCGGCGTACGTGACGGGCTTTTAATCCGTTTCTGCCGGACAATTGTCTATCAGTAATATTGATATTGGTAATTCGCGCTTGATTATAGAAATATTCATAACGAGCATAGCTGTAACCGGCATTGAACTTCCAAAAATCGTTGAGTTTATGCTCAATTTTAAACTCAATATTATCGGTTTTCGCCGTGGTTTCATTATTCGGTTCATCTAAACGGCGGGAGACTGGAATATTCGGCAGCGCGTGAGTGGAGGTAAGCAGATTCGTACCGCGATCAAACGGCTCAAGAATATCTTTATGCTCATAGGCTAAAAGCACTTTAGTCTTATCATTTTCCCAAGAAAGTGATGGAGCATAGGTGGTGTTTTTGATTTTGCCGAAATTACGCCAGTAATTTTTATCTTGTTTGTCATAAATAAAGCGATAAGCGAAACCGTGACTTAAACCGCCGGTAAAATCCACTTGGGTTCCCCACAAGTGATGGTTGCCGACCGATCCGCCAATGACATACTTAGGCGTTTGTTGCGGCTTTTTGGTAATGATATTCACCACGCCGCCCGGATCTTGAATGCCGTAAAGCACGGAAGCGGGGCCTTTCAGCACTTCAACGGTTTCGGTGGTGGCGCTAAAATTTTTTGCCGGGCCTGCTTGCAAGCCGTTACGCATAATCGAGTTATCACGATTGCCGCCAAAACCGCGTTTTTGAATGGAATCAAACATGCCGCCTAGGGTATTGGCTTGACTAACGCCACTCACATTGTAAAGCGCATCAATTAAGGATTCAGGTTTGCGATCTTTTAATAATTGGGTGGAAAGAATATTGACGGTATTCGGCGTATCCAATACGGGCACCTCGGCTTTCGAGACGACGGATGTACCGGTGGTTTGATAACCGTTTTGTTTAATGCCCGTATCCTGAACAGTAATTTGTTCAAGGCTTTCCTGCGGTTGATCAACCGCAGTCTCTGCGAATGCAGAGACTGAAACCCCGGCAAAAAGTGCGGTATAAATAAAGCTTAATTTAAATTTCATGAATCAAAAGTCCTTATGGATCAAAAATCGCGCAAAGTATAGCGAAAACGATTGCCTATATCAATAGGAACTATTCTCATTTTAGATATTATTTAAAAACATGACAATTTTTGACCGCACTTCGCGCTTTGATAAACCCGTTCGATTAGCTTTAAAACCTCCGCCGCTTGGGTGGCGGTCACGATCGGCGAAGCGTCGTTGCGCAACACGTCATGAATATTGTCGTAATAAGCCTGATAACAGCCGGACTCGCCTTGAAAAGCGCGGCGTATGATCCGATTGTTTTGTTCCGTATGTAACAAGCCGAAATCCTGTTCGGTCGGCGCGTGCCAATCGCCTTGCGGCAGAATGCCGGCGACAAGTAGCGCTTCCTGATTATCGACGGCTTGTTTAAAATAAGACCCCAATGTGCCTTGTAACATAATATGTGGCGCGGCTTCGCGAGCGTATTTTGTGGCGCCCATGGTGACTTTGTGGGTTGGGTAGTAAAAATGGATTTGAAAATAATCCTCGCTTCCGCTGTCGGCGTGTTGTTTGGCCAGATCGGCATAAAGTGCGGTCGGTTTTCCGAATAAATCGACAACATGATCGATTAAATGCACGCCGAGATCAAAAACCAGACCTGAGCCGAATTCACCCGTTTCTTTCCAAGCTTTGGCATTTTTGGTTTTGCTATAGCGCTCAAAACGGATTTCATAATTGACAATTCCGCCCAGTAATTTTTCCTCTATTAATCTTTTAACGGTCAATGCGCCGTTGTCCCAGCGCCGATTTTGATAGACGGAAAGCATTAATTTTTGCTTTTTCGCCAATTGATCCAGTTCTAGCGCCTGCTCTGCGCTAATGGCCAGCGGTTTTTCTACAATGACATGTTTGCCCGCCAAAAGAGCTTGTTTTGCAAGAGAAAAATGCGTGAGATTAGGTGTGGTGATAATGATGAGTTCGATGTCAGGCGTGAAGAGATCTTCAAAATGGCGTACGGTTTGTAAATAAGGGTAGTAACTTTGCCCATTATTTGTACTGCGTTCAAATACTTTTGTTAGCCGAAAACGCGGATCCAAATGCAAAAAAGGGGCATGAAAAACCCTTGCCGACATGCCGAAACCGGCGATTCCTACATGAATTGGTCGATTCATTTTTTTCCTTATTTAAGATGTTCAAGTGCCGCAAGTAACTCGTGGTCCCGACGTGATTGAATTCGGTACATACGATAGGCCAACATTGCGGCGGCGAGCGTAAGGGAGACCACAAATGCGATCCAAAATCCTTTCGCGCCCATCGGCGGGACGAATAGATCTGTGCGAGAAAGGGTATAACCGAGCGGAATGCCGATCAGCCAATAGCAGACTAGAGTAATGTATAAAATGGATTTAGTGTCTTTATAACCGCGTAAAATACCGCTGACAACGACCTGTATCGTATCGGAAAATTGATAAATCGCCATGATGAATAATAATTCGACACCGAGAAGAATAACCGCTTGATCTTTAACGAAAATTGCAGCAATTTCATATTTGAACAAAAGGGTTATTAGTGCCGTGGCACAGGCGATAAGCAGGCCTAGAATAAGCGCGGCATGGCCGATAATTTTCGCCTCCTTAGGTGAACCCGCGCCAAGTGCCTGCCCGATCATAATCGTCGTCGCCATGCCAATCGACATCGGAAACATAAAAATAAAGGAGCTGGTGTTTAACGCAATTTGATGGCTTGCCACGATATTGGCGCCAAGCGGCGAAAGCAAAAGCGCCGTGATCGCAAATAGTGCCACTTCGCCGAATAACGCGGCGGCAATCGGAACGCCCAGGCGCAATAATTTGCTTAAAGTATCAAAATCAGGGCGCTCGATAAGATGACTAAAAACCTTTAATTGCCGTTCTTGATGGCTTCGGTAAGAATAAAAAATCATCATCAGCGCCATCAACCAATTTACTATCGACGTAGCAATGCCGCAGCCGACGGCGCCGAAGGCCGGCAGACCTAATTTGCCGTAAATAAAAATATAATTTAGCGGAATATTTAACATTAAACCGATAATCGTAATGAGCATCGCCGGCTTAGTTTTGGCAATGCCGTCATTAAGACAGCGAAAATTAACCAACAGCAAATAACCCGGTAACCCCCATAGCATCGCGTGTAAATAGCCTTGCGTAATTTCCGCCAAGTGCGGTTCCATATCCATAAATAGTAAAACCGCGTCGCTAAAATAAATACAGACTCCTAGCGGAATACAGCTTGCCAGAACAATCCATAAGCCTTGTCTGACTTGATGGGCGATTTTATGGCGTTGCCCTGCGCCGTTAAGGTAAGAAATCGTCGGCGGGAGCGCCAATAACAACCCGTGACCGAATAACACTAAGGGCATCCAAATTGAGGCGCCGACAGAAATCGCCGCCATATCGGCCGAACTGACGCGGCCGGACATGATTGTATCGACCAGTCCCATGGAATTTTGCGCAATTTGCGCCAGCAGAATAGGCGCGGCGATTTTAATAATTTTTTTTATATCCGCTTGATATTGCGAGAAAAGACTTAATTTCATAGGCGTGTTATAATGCAAGAAACGGTTACTTTCAGTTAAGGAATTACTATGTTTACCGGAATTGTACAAGGCATGGCGCAAATTCATTCCGTTGTGGAAAAGCCGCATTTTAGAACACAGATCGTGAAATTTCCACCGGAAATGTGCCACGGATTAGAAATCGGCGCATCGGTCGCGAATAACGGAGTTTGTTTAACCGTAACGGCCATTGATGGCGAATTAATCAGTTTTGATTTAATGCAGGAAACATTGCGTATCACTAATTTAGGCAGATTAACGGCCGGCGATTTTATCAATATTGAACGAGCAATGAAAATGGGCTCAGAAATCGGTGGTCATATTTTGTCCGGCCATGTTTACGGAACGGCAAAAGTTGTAGACGTCATCAAGACGGAAAACAATTGCCGAATTTGGTTTGAATTACCGAATATCGAGGTCATGAAATATATTTTGCCTAAAGGATTTATCGCCATCGACGGCATTAGTTTGACAATCGGCGAAGTCAAAGAGAATCGTTTTTGCGTTAATCTCATTCCCGAAACATTAAATCGTACCATAATCGGAAAATGTGTTGCCGGCGACTTAGTGAATATTGAAATCGACGCACAAACCCAAGCAATCGTCGACACGGTCGAACGCTATTTATCGCATAAGGCTGAATGACGATAAAGCGCAACGAATAAAGTGCGGTCGGTTTTTATGATGTTTTTAAACATTGTAAAAAATCGACCGCTCTTTTTGATTGTTACGCCTTTTTCCCCCTTTTCTGATTAATAAAAACAATTTCATTCATTGTTTTTTCAAATTAAGTTTTTTGATTTAAATCATCCGATTCACTTTTCTTTTCTCTCATACATGGGGCTTTACGGCGATGACTTTAAAGATCGTGGCACGCCAATAACAGAAGCCGACGAAGGTTGCTTCGCATAAACCAAAGATACGTATGATATGCACCGCTTTAAAGTGTCGTCATTGCGTAATATTGCCCTGACGATGCCTTATATGCAGGATGCATCGGCAAAAGATTTGAAAGAAGCCGTGCGCATTATGTTGCAATATCAAAGTAACGCGAAACCGCAACAGCAAGAAATTGGCGATATTACGCCATTCTTAGAAAGCTTAAACGGTGGATTTGAAGGTAAGAAATTACAATAACCGTCATTAAGCGTAAAAAGTGCGGTCGGTTTTCAAGACATTTAAAACGCTGGGAAAATCTACCGCACTTTATTTTTGGTAAAAAGGAGTGAAATTTGCTCCTTATATTGATAAAAAATCGCACTAAATCAGATTACTGATAAAAATCAACAAGATAATTAACGGCACGACCCATTTGACATAATTGAACCAAATTCGGGTAAACGCGGAATTTGGCGTC
Source organism: uncultured Pasteurellaceae bacterium (assembly GCA_963525745.1). Classification (GTDB taxonomy): domain Bacteria; phylum Pseudomonadota; class Gammaproteobacteria; order Enterobacterales; family Pasteurellaceae; genus CAURMH01. The sequence goes on from CAURMH010000002.1 coordinate 62,987, forward strand.
GGTGAGAGTTCTTTTTTGGCATCTTCTTTAAGAACGAAGCCGACAAAAATCGCACAACCCAGCGCCGTGAGCATAAATAAAATATTGCCGCTGACATAATCATAAAAATCAAAAATACTTTGACCGAACGGGCGGACGTTTTGCCATAAATTATCGCCTAAAATGGACGGAATATTACCGAAAATAAAGATGCCGCCTAAGGTTAGAACAATGGCTTTGCCGCGCCGCATTCTCAATTTTTCCTGCAGGGCGGTGATGATAACTTCGTAAATTGTAATGGACGTTGTGAGGGCGGCGATTAATAACAAACTGAAGAAAATAACGGCGAAGAATTTGCCTGCCCATAAATGAGAAAAAACGATAGGTAAACTCTGGAATACCAGCGTCGGGCCGGCATTCGGCTCAATACCGAAAGTAAACAGCGACGGGAAAATCATAAAGCCGGCCAGCACGGCGATAATCGTGTTGGTAAAGCCGGTAATGACCGCCGTTTGAATTAAGTTTTCCTCTTTATTTAAATAGCTGGATAACGTAATTAAAACGCCGAAACCTAAACTTAATGCAAAGAAAACCTGCCCTAGAACAAAGACGAAAAGCTGTGGCGTAATTTTGCCGAAATCAGGTTTCAGATAAAACGTAATGCCTTCCATGGCGCCGGGAAGCGTAATATTACGAATCACCATGCCGATTAGAAAAATAAACAGCAACGGCATGAGATATTTTACCGAGCGCTCAATCCCGCCGATAATGCCTTTGGCTAAAATAATGTAATTAACGACGACAAAAGCAAAGGTGTAAAACATGATTTCGTACGGGCTATTGCCGATGTGCAACTGATAAAAATCCTGCGCGACTTCGCGGGTAATCGGCGTAGAAATATCTAACGAACCGCCGATAAAACTAATAATATAAGAAATAACCCAACCGCCGAGCACCATATAATAAGCCATAATTCCAAATGCACCGAGCAGTCCCATATAACCGAGAATTTTCCAGTATTTTGAAATATGTTTGCCCTGATCGAGAATTTTATCACCGAAGGCGTCAATCGAATTGACGCGCAGGCGACGCCCGATCACATTTTCCACTAAAATCATCGGAATTCCGATCACGATCATTGCGATACAAAATAAAAGTACGTAAGCGCCGCCGCCGTTTTCGCCGACAAGGTAAGGAAATCGCCAGGTTGCGCCGAAACCTACCGTCGCACCCGCAACGGTCATAACGTAAGTTAAACGGCTGGACCAGGTTTGGCGCGGTTGTTTATTTGAAGAAGACATAAAAAACTTTCGTAACGATAAATAATAAAAAGAGCGGCAGTATAGCGAATAAGCCGGCTTTTGTCAGCAAAGTGCGGTCAATTTTCGCCACAAATCCGCACTAATGGCGAACTGGTCGAAGCTTACCTGCAAATGGAGCACCACTGAATTTATGCGTACCAGAAAAAGGCAACATGAAACGCTACATTTAAGATTTTAACAAGGAAACAATTGATGCCTTTATAAAAGGCATTAATAATAAACTACAAACTTTGCGTGGCTTTTAAAAGGAATGCTGATAATTAGCTTTGTAAATTTTTGTAATATCAATATATTAATATTCCACAATTTTCTGAGTAAATTTTTGTAAAAACATGCAGTTCCTTTAATACTCATGATAGGTTGGAGAATCTGTAATTTAAGTTCTATCGTGTCGTGTTTACCCATAAAAATCTGCACCTCAATTGTTGGTTGTTGAGTCCAACTTTTGGGGTGCAGATCAATTTAACTGCACTATTGATATTATAATGACGCGAATGCGATATCCGCTGCTTGCAGCGTGCGTTTGATATCTTCTTCACTGTGAGCCAGCGACATAAAGGCCGCTTCGTAGGCTGATGGCGCGAGATAAACGCCTTGTTCTAACATTTTATGAAAGAAGGTTTTAAATTTTTCCGCATCGCATTTCATGACTTCCGCATAGCTGGTGATTTCCGGTTGTGTCGTAAAGAATAGGCCGAACATTCCGCCCACATAGTTAACCACAAAAGGAACCCGATGTTTTGCGGCTAACATTTTTAAGCCTTGAACTAAGCGCTCGGTTAATTGGGCCAAACGGGCTTCATTTCCCGTTTTTTTTAATTCGTTCAGACAGGCAATTCCCGCTGCCATGGCAATCGGATTACCGGATAATGTCCCTGCCTGATAAACCGGCCCGGTCGGTGCAAGATGTTGCATAATCGTTTTTTTGCCGCCGACCGCGCCGACCGGCATTCCGCCACCGATGACTTTACCTAGCGTAGTTAAATCCGGTGTCACGCCGTAATAAGATTGTGCGCCGGCCAAGGCAACACGGAAACCGGTCATGACTTCATCAATAATGAGCAATGCACCGTATTGATCGCATAAGTGACGTAGACCTTGTAAGAAGCCCGGTTTAGGTAGAATGCAATTCATGTTGCCTGCGACGGGTTCAATAATGACACAAGCAATTTCTTGCGGATATTGTTCAAATATCCGTTTAACCGAATCTAAGTCATTATATTGTCCGGTTAATGTGTGTTTTGCAAAGTCTTCCGGCACGCCAGGTGAACTCGGTTGACCTAATGTCAAAGCGCCGGAGCCGGCTTTAACCAACAACGAGTCGGAATGCCCATGGTAACAGCCCTCAAATTTCAGGATTTTATCCCGATGGGTATAACCGCGGGCAAGACGAATTGCTGTCATTGTGGCTTCTGTTCCTGAGCTGACCATGCGAATCATTTCAATAGAGGGAATGATTTCGCAGACTAATTCGGCCAAATCAATTTCTGTCGGTGTTGGCGTGCCGAAACTCAATCCGTTTTGTGCCGTTGTCAAAACCGCGTCTAAAATTTTGGGATGATTGTGTCCTAAAATCATCGGCCCCCAAGAGCCGACATAGTCAATATATTGGTTGCCTTCGGTATCATAAATATAGGCGCCTTGTGCTTTTTCCATAAATACGGGCGTGCCGCCTACGCCTTTAAAGGCGCGTACCGGTGAATTTACTCCGCCAGGAATTACATGCTGTGCACGTTCAAAAAGTGCGGTCGAATTTGTCATAATTTTTTCCTTTTGATAAAAAAACCATATTATTCTACTTTAATTTTAGGCGGTAGGGGAGAAGAGATTAGTTTTTAAACGCGGTGCTTGGTTTGAAATATTAAGCGTCGCTTTGCATGAGGGATTTTTTTTGTTAAACTTAGGAGAATTTTGGGGCTGATTCTGGATTCGACGGGATTAGCGAAGCCCAAGGTGCACGTC
>CAURMH010000003.1:0-50120 GCA_963525745.1 uncultured Pasteurellaceae bacterium
CACCTCCCTTACAAGGAGGGGGTCACTGGTTCGAGACCGGTATCGCCCACCACTTAAAATCTTAAAATATCTATTAAAAATATCTATTATCTAGAGTATTGGCTTAATCGCAGATAAATGCCTTCTCCCGGCGTATCATCTTAGAAACTAACAATTAGGCAAATTGCGGAGTGAGTCCTCTGATTATCTACAGACCCTTTATTAATATTACAATCCATTTTTATCAAGTTTAAACCGTGTATTTAACAATTGAGGTCATCTGTATCCAGCTCAAAATCAGAGATACCTAACTTATTCATAATTACAGGAAGAACTTGATGAATAAGAGACGCATACCGACCAATAACTCATTCAATATATATCGGGGTGCAGTCTATGATCATTCAGTCCAAGGCTTTCAGCTTCGCCTTCATGGCTAATTTGATCATAAGAACCTGAAATTAAATGCATGATTTCGGCTTTTAAAGGAATATTATACTAAAATGTTTTAACGCAAATAATACTTAACCAAACTTCATAATCTTTTATTACTTAAATATGCTGCGTAGAACCCATATACGGCATTAAATGGTTCAAATATATTATAAACAATGGATATGATCGACTCATTATTATCCAACTCATCATAAATACCATCTTCATCTAAGTCTTCTTGTTTAAGTAAATTGAAATCTAACTCCATTTAAATTTACTAACTCTTTCTACAAAAATAGAAATAATCAATACATTTTCACAACTTTTTTACTCCTCATGAGTTGATTCCTTTACATTAAGTAAATGACAAGTGCCAATTTTCTGCATAAATCTTAAAGTGCGGTTAGTTTCTCAGACGTTTTGAACTATTTACCCCACCCCCATCTTGCATTAGAATATGCGTCTTTTACATTAATTTCATTATGTTAGGAATAAAAGATGGATGAATCTCAAGAATTAGAAAAGTTGCCACGCGTCGTGACGGGAGTGTTAAAAGTCGTATTAAGTAGTGCATTAATTGCTTTATCAATAGTACTAGTCATCGCATTGGTAAAAATTACCTACGCATTAGCGACAATGGTCTTTAATGCTTCCCCCGTTGTGCCTTATGAAGTCGCGGAGCAGGCAGTGATGTTTTTCCTGTATTTCGGGTTTATCGGTTTAATCGTGCAATATTTTAAAAGCGGTTATCACTTTCCGCTGCGTTATTTTATTTACGCGGGGATTACCGCCATGTTGCGTTTAATTATTGTTAATCATGAAAGTTCAATCGACACCATTTTGTTTGCAGGAGCCATTTTAATTATGGTCATCGCTTTATGTTTAGTGTTGTATTCAAATAAATTGAAGAATATTTAACATAGAAGTGCGGTCAAAAACCGGCGAATTTCGGCAATGTGTTTTTGTCGAAACGTCGCTGAATTTGACCGCACTTTACGCCTGAACAATATCGATTTTAAGTAAGACGCATTTGAAAGATCACTAATTCGGCCTGACAACAAAACGTAAAATCAGCTTTCAGCAAGTAGTTTTCTTCAATTTCGGTTATCTCGGCTTGGATATCACAAGGTTCACTTTCGATTTCACGCGCCTTTGCAGTGAAATAGTCGAGTGCGTTCTGTGCTTCCTGATGAGAGTTATAAATTAATTTGAACGATAGGCTACAATCGCGGTTGTCAAACAATGACTTCATATCAAATGTGTTACAACCGACACATTCTATTGGCTTTTCAGTTTTAATAATCATGTTTTTCTTTTTTATGTCGCATGCTATTTTGCCGTGACGAATCCAACGGCTTCATAGACCCTCGCCAACGTTTGTTGCGCGCGCGCGCGGGCTTTTTGAGCGCCGTCGCGCAAAATATCATTGAGCAATGCTTCATTATTACGGTATTCATAAAAACGCGCTTGAAGCCCCGCCAAAAGATTCGACACTTCATCGGCCACAGCGGTTTTTAAATGACCATACATTTTCCCTTCAAAATCTTTTTCCCATTCCGCAATCGGTCTATCTGTCACAGCAGAAAGAATATCCAATAAATTAGATACACCGGCTTTATTCTTTATGTCATAGCGAACCGTCGGCGGCTCATCAGAGTCGGTTACCGCCCGCTTAATTTTTTTCGCAACGGATTTTGGATCTTCTAATAAGGTCACCACATTGTTTCGATTATCATCGGATTTTGACATTTTTTTCTCCGGTTCCTGTAATGACATAATCCGCGCACCGGATTTCCCTAAGAAAATTTCCGGAATGGTAAAAATATCGCCGTAAAGCGCATTGAATCGGCCGGCAATATCACGTGTAATTTCTAAATGTTGTTTTTGATCGTCACCCACTGGTACGCTGTTGGCTTGATAAAGCAGAATATCCGCCGCCATTAAAACCGGGTAATCAAATAAGCCGACATTAATATTTTCGGCATAACGGGCCGATTTATCTTTGAATTGGGTCATGCGGCTCATTTCGCCGAAATAGGTATAACAATTCAGAACCCAACTTAACTGAGTGTGTTCTGGTACATGAGATTGTACAAAAATTGTGCTTTTATTAGGATCAATACCGCATGCCAAATAAAGTGCCAAGACGTCCGATGTGGCTTTACGCAGGGCAGCAGGATCTTGACGCACGGTGATCGCGTGTAAATCGACTACACAAAAAACGCAATCATACTCATCCTGCAATTTAACCCAATTGCGTAAGGCGCCGAGATAGTTTCCGATGGTTAATTCGCCGGACGGCTGCACACCGCTAAATACGATTGGTTTGGTCATAAATTTATCCCTTAATTATTTTGCTTAATCGTTAATGTACATATGATATAGGGTTTCCCGTAGATTGACAAAAGGTAAACCGAATTTTTGACGTAGAGTTCAAAAGTGCGGTCAAAAATGCTATATTTAGGCAAAATTTCCAACCAAAATAACAAATGAATAATTATCAAGATCGTACGCTGGCTTTAGCCGGCGTTTTTCAGTCTGCTAAACTGATTCATCAGTTTGCCACCACCGGATTAACTGATGATGTTGCATTTGAAACGCTCCTCTCCAGCCTGCTACAAACCCAACCGGAAAATACCCTCGCCGTCTATGGAGGCCATGCCTCCCATTTACAACTTGGCCTTGAAACATTAATGAGCCAGCTAAATGCTAATGACAAAATGAATCTAGCCAATTATTGGATCGGCATATTAGCCTTGGAAGGAAAATTAAACAAAAATCCGGAGGCGAAACATAATTTAGCCCGACGTATTGCGCGTTTATCACAGCAATTAGGCTACTATTCACTAATGGACGACGAAATGCTCGGTATTATGGCCGGCATCTATAGCGATATAATCAGCCCTCTAGGCAAACAAATTCATGTCCTCGGTTCGCCGTTGTATTTACAACAACCGACTATTCAACACAAAATCCGAGCTTGCTTATTGGCTGGGATACGTTCCGCCGTACTCTGGCGACAGACGGGCGGTAGCAAGTGGCAACTCTTATTTTCGCGACGCAAATTAATTCAAACGGCGCAACAAATTTATTCCACCCTTTAATTTATAACTTATGGAGCAATTTATGCAACTTTCCGCATTAACCGCGTTATCCCCCATTGACGGACGTTATCAAGATAAAACGACCGTACTTCGCACGATTTTTAGTGAATTCGGGTTATTAAAGTTTCGTGTCACCGTTGAAGTGCGCTGGCTCCAAAAATTGGCAGCAAACCCACAAATAACGGAAGTTCCACCATTGTCAAAAAAAGCAAACGATTACCTTAACAAGATTGTTACCGAATTTAATCTTGAAGACGCCCAACGCATTAAAGAAATCGAACGGACGACAAACCATGATGTGAAAGCCGTTGAATATTTCTTAAAAGAAAAGGCCGAAGTTATGCCGGAATTGACGAATGTGACGGAATTTATTCACTTTGCCTGTACTTCCGAGGACATTAATAATCTTTCCCATGCATTAATGTTGAAAACGGCGCGTGAAAATGTCCTTCTTCCGGAGTGGCAACACTTAATTGATGAAATTACCCGTTTGGCGCACGCCTATAAAGCGATTCCGTTACTTTCCCGCACGCACGGTCAACCCGCCTCGCCTTCCACTGTCGGCAAAGAAATGGCGAATGTCGTCTATCGTTTGCGTCGCCAGTTTAAACAACTCCAACAAATCGATATATTAGGCAAAATTAATGGCGCAGTAGGAAATTATAACGCCCATTTATCCGCCTACCCAAACATTGACTGGCATAAATACAGTGAGGAGTTCGTCACCGGTTTAGGTATCCAATGGAATCCTTACACTACCCAGATTGAGCCGCATGACTATATCGCCGAATATTTTGATTGCATCGTACGTTTTAACACCATCATTATTGATTTCGATCGCGATCTATGGGGTTATATTGCATTAAATCATTTCAAGCAACGTACAATCGCCGGTGAAATCGGCTCTTCAACCATGCCGCATAAAGTTAACCCGATTGATTTTGAAAATTCTGAAGGTAACCTCGGATTAGCAAATGCGATCATGACGCATTTAGGACAAAAATTACCGATTTCCCGCTGGCAACGTGATTTAACCGATTCCACCGTATTACGTAATTTAGGCGTCGGCATAGGCTATTGCCTTATTGCTTACGCAGCGACTTGCAAAGGCATCAGCAAATTGGAAGTCAACGAGGCGCATTTACGTGACGAATTGAATCAAAATTGGGAAGTTCTCGCCGAGCCGATTCAAACCGTAATGAGACGCTACGGCATTGAGAAACCTTATGAAAAATTGAAAGAATTAACGCGCGGTAAACGAGTAGATGAACAATCAATACGCGAATTTATCGCTAATCTGGCAATTCCTGCAGAAGAAAAGAACCGATTACAAAAACTCACGCCGGCGACATATATCGGTGCGGCAACTGAGTTGGTAGAAAAACTTTAAATGAATTTCTTCAGATAATAAAAGTGCGGTCAAATTTGACCGCACTTTGTTTTTTAAAGGAAGGTTATTTCACAATGGTGATCGTCCACGAACTATCGTCAATTTGCTCAAAATTCGTTACTTCATAACCCTCTTCCGCCGCCCAGTTCGGTAAGTTTTCCGTGGCTTGGGCGCAGTCAAAATTAATCGTTAACGCGTCGCCTTTATTTAATTTAGCCATCGCTTTTTTGCCTTCGATTAAAGGAAAAGGACAAAGGTGCCCCACGGCATCTAACACAGTATTCATAAGATTCTCCTTGATTTGATTGTTAAATTTTTGTTGACGAGATGTCTCGTCGTTAAACGATGATTAAGCCGGATTTCTTAAATAAAGAAAATAGGCAGCCACCCAAGTGCCGAGCACCATTAACGGAAGTGCAACCCAACCTTGCCAAGAAAACAGCGCAGTTTCAACCAAACCGTTGCCGATACTGCAACCGCCGGCCAAACTTGCCCCGACACCCATTAATGCACCGTCGCTTACGCTATGTACGACTTCTTGAGCGGTCGGTACGCGAAGCTTAAATTCGTTGCTTAATTTCGCACCGATAAAACCGCCGATTAAAATACCAAGAATTAATAGCGTGCCCCAATTCACAAATTTACTGTCGCCGGTGGTGATATATTGAAGCGTTTGCACGGTCGGACCGGTAATGCCTAACCCACCGTTTCGACCGGTTTGAACACTGGTTACCCAAGCCAATACGGCGATCATGCCCATCAGCACCGCACTGACAAACGAATGCCAGCGTTTTTCAAAAAGAATATGGGCCAAACCGGTTTTTTTGGTTTCAATTGCGCAATTTTCGCTTTGATTTTATGTTGCGAACGGAAAGCCAAGAAAGCGGTCAGTGCGACCAAAATCACGACCAGCAGCCAAGGCGATATGCCTAACGTGCCATAAATGGTTTGTTGCTCGACAGTTATACCACGCATTGATTTGGTGAAATCCTGCAGCGGACCGGCGCGAAAAATCGCGCTGAAAATCATATACACGAAAAATGCGATCCAGCTGCCAATTAAGCCTTCGCCGGCACGATATAAGCTCCCGGCGGAACAACCGCCCGCCAGCACAATGCCCAAGCCGAAAATAAAAGCGCCGATTACGGTCGCTAACAAGGCAAAGTTCTTGACTTTCGGCGCAAGTACGCCGGCTTCTTGCAAAGCCGTCACGCCCGCGGCTTGAACCGCGATCACAATCAGAAAAGCAATAAACATCTTGCTACTTTTGGTGAGATACATGTCGCGGAATGCGCCCGTGATACAAAACCGCCCGCGTTGCATCACAAAGCCCAATAAAATTCCGCATAAAAGACCACTAATAATCATTTTTTAGTTCCTTTGTTGAAAAATTAATAAAAAATCAAACATCAGCACCGATAAAAACCGTGCTGTTCGACGTTCTACATAAAACAGAAGGACAAAAGGGAAGATCTGTAAATGAATGGAAAGTGGAACATAGATTAAACCTTAATACTGATGTTTTGATGCGCGTATTAAAGCATAATTTTAAAAAAAGAAATTGATTCAGTTCACAAATTTGAAAAGTGCGGTAAAAAATACCGAGATTTTTCGACATAATGTAGCAAATATACAAAGCCATCCGAGCGAAGTATAAGTTCGTATCACAAAACAGCACCGCATTGAAACGGCGTCCAATGCGGTGCTGTTTTGTGAGGTCATTTCGGCTTCGTGCGACAGCTACATAATTTCGAGATTTTTAACACTTGGTATAGATATTAAAAGTATTTATTTAGCTCCCGCTGAAAATTCAAATCCCCAACCATAATACTGGCTACAATCTGCATGTCCATTAAAGAAGTTAATATCTTTACGAACCAACATTTGCGAGCCATCAAAATCAATAGTAGCAATAGCACAGAACGTACGCGGATCGGTTTGTTTGCCCATTTCAACCACAATTTCAGGTTGGTTTGGTACTTTTACCGTCACTACTGCGTCCGATTCTGCCCATTTTGCGGCACCTTCATAAATGAAGCAATAAATCACTAAACGGCGTAGTTCTCGAATGCCTTTTGGATTAACTAAAATATTTTCACCTTCGGCGGAGCTACCATTGCGATCATCCCCGCAATGCCATACCCAAGGGGCTTGCGTATAGCAGCCTTGTCTGGTAAAGCGATCCCGTGAACCGCCGCGCCCGTGGGAAAATTGTAAGCCATCCAGTAATGAAGCGGCACCATCTTGTAATTCCCAATAGCAGCCCAAATCTAAATCAATTTCTTTATTTGAGCCAAATAAACTACCAAAGAATCCCGTTGGCTTTTGTTGCGTCCAGTTTAGGTTGATCGTGATTTGTTGATCAGTCGCTTTAGAAAGATCAATTTTATGGGAATCGCCTTTTTTCTCTAAGGTAATTTTGCTTAATGAAACCATTTATCACTCCCATTAACCCACGTTTACGCCATATTGTTGGCAAAGGGCATATAAGCCACCGGCATAACCTTGACCAATGGCACGGAATTTCCATTCACCGTTGTGGCGATAGATTTCACCAAATACCATTGCGGTTTCTGTGCTGTAATCTTCCGAAAGATCAAAACGCACGATTTCATCGCTGGTATCATTATTCACAATGCGCACAAAGGCATTACTGACTTGACCAAAATTTTGACGACGTGCTTCGGCATCGTGGATTGTGACGGTAATGAATAAGGATCTAATATCGCTTTGGACTTTATCCAAACGCACAATCACGCTTTCATCATCGCCGTCGCCATCACCGGTTAAATTGTCGCCGGTATGTTCTACACCGCCACAAGGGGAGTGAAGTTGATTGTAGAAAATAAAGTGGCTATCAGACGGCACTTTGCCATTTTCTGTTGCCATAAATACACTTGCGTCTAAGTCAAAATCTTGTCCATCGGTTGAACGCACGTCCCAACCTAAACCGACTAACACATTTTTTAAACTTGGATCGGTTTTACTTAATGAAACGTTTTGACCTTTTGTTAATGAAATTGCCATTTTATAGTTCTCCAGTTGTTATTGGTTTAATTAATCTTAGGCGCCAGCCATTTGAGCCATAATAAGTCGTCCGCCTTCGCCTTTTTTCAGTAAAATTTTTGCGCCGTCTTCCAGTTTTACTTTTCCACCGATTGGAATAGATTGTTTCGTATTGACATCAACCATATCCGGCAGATTTTCATTCACCAGCCACCAATTTCCTTGATGTTGAACGAAATACCCTACACGTTTAGCATCTTCGGCTTTTAATTTTTCATTAGGAAAGACGCGGTTATCGGAATGCCATTTGAACAGAGATTGCCCGCTATACACCATAATGCGATGATTATCCGGACGGTAACTGCCATTTGGCGCAGCAGAATATAAGTTCAGCACAGGTAATTTGCCTTGATGTGCCGTGCCGCAAAATGGACATTTCGGTGATTTTGAATTATCAAAGGCATACCACTTCTGCTCGCATTGGCTATTTTGACAAGGTTGCAATAAATCTACGGTTTTAACCAATGCCTGCTCCCACTCATCAGCAGTTGGGCGGGCAATCGGATTATGCAAGCCGTCAATAAATGCCCGTTTGAATAACTCGCTCAAATAAGGGCCGCTAATGGTATAAGGCATTTTGTCCGTATCTTTCCAAGGTAATTCGCTTGGCTTCACATTATTGACTTTAATGCGATTGCTACGATCTGTCGGGTGTTCAACAAACAGTGCCTTTTCGCCCATGCCGAGTTCTTCGTCACGCTGGCTGTCATTCATATCGAAGACTTTATCGCCACGTAATGGATGGCGATAGAGTAAATACATATAAATCAACACTGCCAACGCATGTAAATCCGTCGTGCGGCTTGGTAATTTGCGTTTAGGATCGCTTTTGTCTAAGTGTTGTGTAGCTACGACTTCTGGTGCAATAAAATCTGGTGTTCCAACCACTGTTGGTGGGTGTTTACCCGGTACCACTAAACCGTCAATATCAATCAAACTGGCTTGACCGGTTGTCGGATCGATAAGGCAGTTTTTATAGCCCAAATCGCTATGACTTAACCCTGCCATATGCATACGGCGTACGGCACGAGCAAGCATTAAGCACACTTTAAGGTGTAACATCCAATCGCCTAATTCTCGCGGATCAAGGAATTTGTTGCGATTTGACGCACTGGCAAACCATTTGCCGTCTTTATCTTTGCCTTTAATGCCCAACATATCGTTATTGCGGCTGCCATATTGGAAGAAAAAGCAATCGCGATAGAACGGACTAACCACGCCTAACTTGCCTTGATATTCCACCACCGCCGTCGGCCAGCAGAATAATTTTTTCAGATATACGCCGCCTTCTTGATTAAAGATTTTTTCGCGATAGGTGCCTGTGATCATTTCTAACCGCTCTTTAGTGGCAAGATCGGCAGGCTCACGGAAAAACGCTACGACATAATCTTTATTGGGTGAAAACATCACGTCTTTCATTCCACCCTGTGCTTTCACTTCATCAACAAATTGGATGGTTTCACCATCGGTTGCGGTGAGAGTAATAATTTTGCTCATTCTTCCGCTCCTTCTTTAATGGCAATATCGGTTGCTTTTGTTAATGAAATCACTTTGGTTTCATTGCCTTGCGTCACATTGATTGTTCGCTCGGCATCATTTTCAATTTCCAAGACATTTTCAACCGCTTGTGTTTCCATTTCTGCGGGTTTATTGGCGGTATAAAGAATGCTTTTCCATTCCGATTGCGGAATAAACATCGCTAAAGTGCGGTCATCGTGTTCGCCTTTTGAGAAGAAATCGAGCCATTCTTCTAGGGCTTTTTCAGGCTGTGGATGTTGTAATGGCGAATGCAATTCTTGCCAAAAGCTTTGCCACGCTTCAAAGGTATTGAGTTTGGCATCGGTTTGGAATTTAGGATCAGAAACGCCGTCCGTCATTAACATTAAAATTGGCGGATAATCACGAATATCCGTATGAATACGCGTGGTAATTTTCTCCGCATTGGCTTCTGACAAGGTCAAAAACTGCGTTTCGCCCGAATATTGCCCGGAATCCACTTCGCCTAATAACGTCACTGTTTGCATAGCCGGATCAAAAATCGCAGCGGCCCCGTCGCCAATCCAATAACAGGCAGTAAACCATTTCCCGCCAATTAATGGCTGTGTGAACGCCACTAACAACGTGCAAGAAAGGGATTTCAACTCAATATCGTAATCTCTGGCTGCGGCTTCTTGGGCTTTATACGCAGCTTGCACAGCTTCTTTAAAGATAGCTTGCGTGATGTATTGCAGCTGTTGCTCATTCTTTTGTGCTAATTTTGAATAGTCTTTATCGGGAAGATCGAGCAATTCGATAATTTTATCTTTAGCCACATTGACGGAAATCTTTGAACCTTTTCGCGAAAATTCTGCACTGCCCGCACCGTCGGCAACGGCAAGAAAATGGATCGCTGATTTTTCGTGATAAGCAATGGCATAATCATCATCGCAGCACGTCCCTTTCATTGCGTGAGAACGACCACGCATACGGGCGGCAATTAATTGCCCTTGTTCGGTAGTCATTTTTTGGCTGGCACTATCTGGTTTCCAAAATCGACTTGTCGGATCAGAAGGAATATTTTTCCAAAGATATTTCGGGTTTGGATTGATAAAAAGAGCCGCTCCCGCCACGTTTCCATCTGCAAGTTGAAAAGTCAGTAAAAATTCACCGCTCTTTGTTGGTGAGCCTTTTAAGGTTTGGCTTTTAATATTCCAAAGTAATCCGATTTCCTCTTCCATTTTTACCGCTTGAATTTCAGGCAATTCACCGGTTTTTGAATAAAAATAAGGCTCGTCTTGCTTCGCGTTTGGCAATGTGATGATTAGAGCCTTTTTATGGATTGGGGTTGTTTCACTAGGTTGTTTTATTTGCATATCGTTTTCCGATAAGGTGGCGTTAGTCGCCTGTTGGAAGCGTTGCCACATTTCTAACAAATGGACAATAAGCGTTTGATTTTGGCTGGCAAACGCATCAAGATATTTTTCATCAGCTTGATTGAGCCAAGATCTGATTTTTTCGAGTTGTGCCATTGCATTCATTGCTAACCCCTTGCTCGTGAAATGTCAAAATCACTGCCATCAGCGTCATCATTGAAATACAAGGTTTCATTACAACCAGGGCAAACCACCTCTTTTTCTCCATTAGCACAAAAGATCTGACTACAGTTGCACATACATAAGCCAAAGGCAGCCCCACAGTGTGGACAGCCGCCACCGCCCCACAGTTGAGAAGTGGAAATTTTGCTATGACTTGGGCGATGATCTGACCAATCATCATAATCTTTTTCTGCGGGATACACGCCAACATATTGGAAGATCGCATTATCGAATGGGCTGTTTTCAAGGCGTTCATATTTCATTAAATAAGGCAGTTTTACTTTGCTGCATTTGCCCACGATAATGGCATAATTTTCATCTAACGCGACTGCTTGTTCCTGATCTTTGACTAAAGAAACTGCACCACTTTCTAGGATTTCTTTATTCAGTGAAATCGGTGTTTCCACGCCTAATGAACGGCTTTGGCTTAAAATGGAATCAGCGACAGATTCGCATAAAGCGCGGTAAACCTTTTCAATATCTTCATCATCAAGGCGATAAGTTAAGTCACTGATTTCACTTAAGGTATTTAGATTGGCAAATTTGCCGATGCCAATGTTGATGAGTTTCGCTTTGGTGTGGAAATGTTGTTTCCAGCGAGAAATCGCAGCGGTAGGATCATCAGTGCTTGAACCGTCAGACATAATGTAAATCAGCGGTTTCCAATCGCCTTTTTTATCAGATGTGCTGCGCACAATATCTTTTTCCAATGAGTCCATTAAATGATTCAGTGCTGCACCCATTGATGTGCCGGAGCCAATAGGCAAGCGAGGTGGGTAAAAACTCATTAATTCAGTAAGTGGGGCAAGTGTTCCTGCCGCACCCGCAAAGGCAATCACAGAAATATAGACGGATTCTAAGGCATAAGGATCGCGGCGTAGTTGATTGACAAGACGGCTAATGCCTTCTTGCATTTGGCGGAGATTCTCTCCTGCCATACTTTCAGAAATATCGACAACAAGATAAACAAGTAAGCGGCGCATAATGTCTCCTAAAATACGATAGTGATTTCATCAGGCGGTGGAGGGAGATCGTTATTGCTGGTTGCCCCTACACTCACACTGCTTTGTGCAACCGAAGCCGATACCCATTGGAAGAATTGGGCGAAACTGTTCGCGTCCATTGTGTCTAATGACACAACCGTATCCGTTAATTTTTTTAAGATATTTGGATCGGCTTTAGGACCTGCGGCACAGGCAACAATATTCCCGAAATTTAAGGCTTTGATTTGCGGAATAGCTTGTTCGTAAACTAAGGTATCAGACGGTTTGCCATCCGTAAGCAAGATCAATATCGGTCGCCAATCGCCTTTTTTCTCGGCAGTCGCAAGAATACGATCTTTTTTGACTGCCTGTGCAATTTCTTCCAACATCTTGCCAAGAAAAGTCGCACCGCTATCAGGACAAGTGATGGTTGGTAAGGACACATCTTCAAGTGCGGTCAATGGCAACACATTTTTTATTTGTGTATCGAAGGTGGAAATGGAGAGATAGACACTCTCCAACGCATAAGGATTTTGTCTTAATGCCGAAAGTAAAGACTGCAATCCCACATTCACCGCCTCAATCGGCTCGCCTTTCATCGAGCCGGAGGTATCAATACAAATATAAGTAAGTAATCTTCTCGCCATATTGAACCATCACTTAGAGTACGATATTTAATTCTGCTGGTGGTGGCGGTAATTCACCTAATCCACCCACATCTTTTTTGTTTAAATCCACTTTTTGGCTGGAAACCGAAATGGAGGCCGATACCCATTTAAAGAAGGCTTTAATGGAGTTTGCATCTGCCGTATCAAGAGATACCACGCTTTCAGTGATCTGTTTTAACACATTGGTATCCGCGCCAGCACCCGCAGCACAAGCCACAAAAGTACCGGTTTTCACCGCTTTAATTGCGTTAATCCCTTTTTGCAGATCATCGGTTGGTGCGCCATCAGAAAGTAAAAATACGACAGGTTTCCAGTCGCCTTTCACTTCGGCAGAACCTTTTTGAACTTCGCGATTAATACAATCTGCCAATAAGGTTAAGGCTTCGCCCATTGCGGTAAGCCCTGATGCCTGAATAGTTGGAAGTTGAAAACTCATTAATTCGGTCAACGGTGTTACTTGTTTTGCTTGGCTGTCAAAAGTGATGACAGACAGATAAGCAGTTTCTAACGCATAAGGATCTTGGCGTAATGCTGAAATCAACATTTGTAAACCATTACGCACAGATTCAATGGCTTCGCCCATCATTGAGCCTGATGTATCAACTAATAAATAAACGGGTAAACGACGCATAGTTTTTCTCCTTAATAGCAACTTTGAGTTGCCATACCATTTTTACGATTTAATTCTATTGCAGTTTCGCAGGCGGAACGTGATTGTTTACCTGCGCAATTTTGATTAAACCAATCTATCATTTGTGAATGTCGGGCAACTTGCTGATTGTAAGCATTAACAGAAGTATTCGAATATTGATCAACGTAAGTATTTCGAAGTGAATTGCCTAACCATTTTGCTTGGTTATAGATTTCAACGCATTGCTGCATTTGTGCGTCACTAATTACTGGAACATAGCCACGTGTAGATGATGTTGGCGGAGCGATATAGTGTTGGTTTGCCAAAACATTTGTAGTGACAAAACAAGCGCTCAGAAAAATCAATTTTTTTGCGTTCATAGAATTAGTCTTCTTTTTCAGGGAAAATAAACGAAGCCACAACACCAATAAATAAAACCCCTAATACAATATAAAGACTCACATTGGCAGAAATGTGAATGCCTGTATCAGATACCGCGTGGTTCCAAGATTGAATGCCCATTTTGATCCCGATAAAGAATAATAAAGCGATCACTGCTTTTTCTAAGTGAACGAGATATTTAGTGAGTGCAGCAAGAATAAAATAGAGACTACGCAAACCGAGAATGGCGAAGATCATTGCCGCATAAACTAATAATGGTTCTTGCGTAACAGCAATCACGGCAGGAACGGAATCAAAGGCAAAAGCAACATCTGAAGTTTCAATCGCCATTAAGCAAAGAAAAGCGGGCGTGGCGTAACGTAAACCTTGACGGGTAACGGAAGCGATTTGTTCTGCATTTAATTCATTGTGTTTTACAAAGAATTTTTCTTGCACGAGTTTTGGAAACACTGGCATAATTTTGCCAACTAAACGCACGCTCCAATGATGGGTGTAATCTTCGATCTCTTCTTCATCATTGTTACCGCTACGTAACATTTTCCAACCGCTCCAAAGCACAAAAGCAGCAAAAAAGAAACCGACCCAAGGACTTGCGGCAAATAAACCTGTACCAATCACCACGAAAATTGCGCGGAAAACTAAAGCCCCTAAAATTCCCCAATAGAGAATGCGATGCTGTAATTGTTCTTTAATGCCAAAAGATGCAAAGATCGCAACAAATACCATCAAGTTATCAATGGATAAGCTCTTTTCAAGCACATAACCGGCAAGATAGAGATCTGCCCATTCAGGTTCAAAGCGAAAATAAAGATAGACATAGAATGCTAAGGCTAATGAAATCCAGAATAATGACCAAAGTGCGGCATTTTTTACGGTGATTTCTTTGCTGTGGCGGTGAGAAACTAAATCCACATAAACAGAGAAAAGGACAATAGAAAAGAAGACAATGATGACTTCTAAAGGGAAACCAAAATGATGCATAGATAAAACCTAAACTAAAATAGTTAAAATTAAAACTAATGTAGTTTATATAAAAACTGAATTGGTTTACAAGTTCTTTTTATGTTTCGTCATAATGATTTTTATGATGAAAATACTAACTGAAAAAGAAAAATTTAGTGCGCGCTTAAAACTTGCGCTTTCCGCAATGGCGATGCAGAATCTAAAGACAAGCGAGATTGCAACTAAATTTAATCTGCAACACCCAAATGAGCCGGTTACTCAACAAGCCGTACATAAGTGGCTTAATGGGCTTGCGATTCCGTCTGCCGATAAAATCGAGACCTTATCAAAATGGTTGTCGGTTAAACCTGAATGGTTGCGTTATGGTGTGAGTGATAAAACTCAGAAGACGATGTTAGATGAAGTGTTGTTAAGTATGATTGTCGGGCTGTCAGAGCAACAAAAATCAGCATTAATTACATTTATTAGCTCATTTCAGAGAAAAGCATAAGTATAAATTTTACTATGTCTAACTTTATAGGTAATTAGAAGAATATAGACTGAGCGGGTTTGGTCTGAAGTCGTCCAACAAGACGTTTAATACCAAGGAAGTTTTACTGTAATACGGTCCCAAATTTACTCTACACGCTTCTCTAAGCAGTCGCATCAAAAAGCACCGCATTGAAACGGCATTCAATGCGGTGCTGTTTTGCAAGGTCATTTCAGCTTCGTGCGACAGCTACATAATTTCGAGATTTTTAACCGCACTTTATACCTTATTTAACGACGGTAATCGTCCATTTTGCATCACCGATTTGCTCAAAATCGGTGACTTCATAACCTTCTTCTGCCGCCCAAGCGGGAATGGTTTCGATGGCTTGTGTACAATCAAATTCAATTTCTAAGCCGTCGCCTTTGTTAAGTTTTGCCATGGCTGTTTTGGCTTCAACCAATGGAAAAGGACAAACTAAACCGAGTGTGGGTAATTTAACAATCATTTTTATCTCCTAAAATTAAGCTGTGACGGTTTTTAATCGTTGCGGTCGGATAATGGTAAAGTAGGCGGCAACCCAAGTGCCAAGCACCATTACCGGCAAAGAAACCCAGCCCTGCCAAGAGAAGAAGGCAGTTTCAACTAGGCCATTACCAATAGAGCAACCGCCTGCAAGACTTGCACCGATACCCATAAAAATCCCGCCTAGTGCGCTACGCAAAATGGTCGTGACATCGGGAACGCGAACGCGAAATTCATTGCTTCCTTTCGCCCCAATAAATGAACCAATAAAAATCCCTAGGACGAGGAACACACCCCAGTTAATAAATTTGTCATTGCCGGTAACGAGGTATTGCATGATGTTGGCAGAAGGGCCGGTAATACCTAGGCCAAATTCACGTCCTGTTGCTACGCTTAAAGGCCAAGCGAGCAAGGCGATGAATCCCACCAACACGGCAGACACAAAAGGATGCCAGCGTTTTTCAAATAACAAATGGGCTAAACCTGTTTTTCTTGGTTTAAGCGTCGCTAATTTGGGCGCCGGTTTGCTTAAATGTTTGTACACATAATAACCGGTAATCAAACTAAGTAATGCGACCAACCACCACGGTGAAATGCCGAAGGTATCGTAAATATTGCGTTGCTCGATATTAATATCGCGCAATGCTTTATTAAAATCACCGAGCGGGCCGGTTCTCATCATTGCGCTTAACAGCATATAGGTAAAAAGTGCAATCCAGCTTCCGACTAAACCTTCTGCCGCACGATACCAAGTTCCTGTAGCACAACCGCCAGCCAACACAATGCCGATACCAAATAAAAATGCGCCGATTAATACGGCTAAAAAGGCAAAGTTTTCAGCCGGGTCAACATTCAACACGCCTATTTCTTTTAATAAAAAGAAGCCGATAGATTGCACCGTAATGGCAATAAGTAATGCAACAAACATTTTGTTGTTTTTGGTGACATATAAATCACGAAAGGCACCGGTGATACAAAAACGCCCACGTTGCATCACAAAACCAAGCAAAATACCACAAAATAACCCTGTTAAAAGCATAGGATCTCCTCAAATGAAAAATGAATGCGGTATTTTTAATAAATTTGGAAAGGGGCGCCAAGAATTTTTGGTTAAATGATATGTGATTTGGGAATAAAAAATGCGGTCAAATTTGACCGCACTTTGTTATCATTGAATAAATCCTTCTTATTACGCCTTATAACGTCTAAAGACTAATGCTGCATTGGTTCCGCCGAAACCGAAGCTGTTTGACATAACCGTCGTCAATCCTGCCTTTTCTTTTAACTCGGTGACGATATTGCACCCCTCAGCCTGTTCGTCCAATTGTTCAATATTAATGCTCGGCGCAATAAAGTCATGATGCAACATAAGCAATGAATAAATTGCTTCATGTGCTCCGGCGGCGCCTAAGGAATGACCGGTCATGGATTTCGTTGAAGAAATAGCCGGAATATTCGTGCCAAAAACCTGTTTAATCGCGCCTAATTCTTTCACGTCACCAACCGGTGTTGAGGTACCGTGAACATTAATATAATCAATTGGCGTATCTACCGTTGCCATCGCTTGTTTCATGCAACGTTCCGCGCCTTCGCCGCTTGGTGCCACCATATCATAACCATCGGATGTTGCTCCATAACCCACAATTTCGGCGTAAATCTTCGCACCGCGAGCCAATGCGTGTTCCAATTCTTCGACAACAACTACCGCTCCACCGCCGGCAATCACGAAGCCATCGCGATTAGCATCATAAGCACGAGAGGCTTTTGTCGGCGTGTCGTTATATTTTGTGGAAACGGCACCCATGGCATCAAATTCCGTTGCGCATTCCCACGATAGTTCCTCCGCGCCGCCGGCAAAGACGATGTCCTGCTTGCCTAATTGAATTAACTCAAGCGCATGACCGATACAATGCGCGGATGTGGCGCAAGCGGAACTAATCGAATAATTCACGCCGCGGATTTTATACGGTGTGGCCAAACAAGCGGATACACTTGAAGCCATGGTTTTAGTCACCGCATAAGGACCGATGGCTTTTACACCGCGCGGGCCGCGCACCGCGTCACAAGCGACCAATTGGTTATGCGCCGAACCGGTGCCGGCGCCGATAACTAACCCCGTGCGATCATTCGATACTTGCGCTTCGGTCAAACCGGCATCTTCAATGGCTTCACGCATGGAAAGATAAGCATAAGCCGCCGCATCCCCCATGAAACGATATACTTTGCGATCAATATGATCTGCCGGATTTAACTTAATTGTACCGGCAACATGGCTACGCATTTTCATGTCGACAAAATCCGGTACGAGTTCGATGCCCGATTTACCTGCTTTAAGCGAGGCCAAAACCTCCTCTTTATTGTTGCCGATACTCGAGATAATTCCAAACCCTGTAATGACCGCTCTTTTCATTTTTTATTCCTCTAAATGATTTTTGTTCTTTATTGATAACGGCAAACGGGTAAATTCCTCCGATTCGCCTTACAAGTGTTAGCTGAACGTAAAGACTACTATAAAAGGATAATTTTGCAAGTAATAATTGTAACATTAGACCAGTCACATTTACTAAATCTTCCCATGGGCATATTATATAAAACCCGAACCGACCAAAAGGAATGTATATGTTATCCGTCACTCACGCCGATATTACTTTTAATGCGGACAATACCCCCGTTTCCGTTCAGTTTGATGACGTTTATTTTTCCACTCAAGGCGGCGCAGAGGAAACCGACTATGTTTTCCTACAGGGCAACCGTCTGTGGGAACGCTGGCAACAAAGCGAACAGGCCCATTTTGTGATTGCCGAAACCGGCTTCGGCACCGGGCTTAATTTTTTTTCCGCTATAACGTTATTTCGGCGTTTTCGCCAAGAAAACCCACAGTCGGCATTAAAACGGTTATTTTTTATCTCTTTTGAAAAATACCCGTTAACATTGCCTAAATTAATCCATGCCCATCAAAACTATGCGGAATTTGCCGAATTGACGAGACAACTGCACCAGTATTGGCCGGAGCCGATTGAGGGATGCTATCGTTTTCATTTTGATGAAACCACCCTTGATTTGTGGTTCGGCGATGTGAATGACAACCTACCGCAGCTCGGTGATTATATGATTGACAAAATCGACGCTTGGTTTTTGGACGGCTTTGCGCCGAGCAAGAATCCGGCAATGTGGCGGGATTCGCTTTACCGACAAATGTTCCGTTTTACAAAGCCGCACGGCACATTTTCGACTTACACCGCCGCAAGTGCGGTCAAAAAAGGCTTAGAAAATGCCGGCTTTCACGTAGAAAAAAGAAAGGGTTATGGAAAAAAACGGGAGTGTCTGGCGGGGGCAAAAACACAGGCGATTTCGACCGCACTTTCCGCGCCATGGTTTTCTCTTTCGCCTGCCGAATTACGCGCTCGGGACATTGCCGTTATCGGCGGCGGTATTGCCTCCCTTGCCACAGCGTTAGCACTGCACCGACGGGGAGCAACCGTCACGTTATATTGCGAAGACGAGCAACCGGCGCTGAATGCGTCCGGCAACGAACAAGGCGCGTTCTATCCGCAACTCAGCGATGATGACGAGCGTCATATTCGCTTTAATATTCATGCCTTTGCCTACGGGCAACAATGGTTACGTTGGGCTGAGCAACAACGTATCGAATTCGAACATGAATTTTGCGGCGTCGCACTTTGCGGCTACAACGCGGACAGCCGTGCAAAACTGCATAAGATCGCGTCTTATCAATGGCCGGCTTCACTGTATCGGTCGTTAAATGCCGAAGAACTGAGCGCCAAAGTCGGCCTGCCGCTGTCTTGTTCGGGCGGATTTATTCCGCAAGGTGCCTGGTTGGCGCCGCGTCAATTTGTCCAACACGCTTTTGCCCATTTAGCCGCAAAAGGAATGGTTCTCAAAACATCGCAAAATATTACCGCACTTTACCCTTCTCCTTCCTCCTGCGGATGGCGATTAGAAAATGTGCAGGGTGCAATTTTTCAGCATGAAGCCGTCGTTTTAGCCAATGGGCATAAATTAACGCAATTCGCGCAAACGGAAAAATTGCCGCTTTATCCGGTGCGTGGTCAAGTTAGCCGAATCCCTACCGGTGAAAATTTATTAAAACTGAAAAGCGTGCTTTGCTATGACGGCTATTTAACCCCAGTTAATCTGCGTAAAACTACGCATTGCCTCGGCGCAAGCCACGTACGTAATTGCGATAACCGTGATTTCAGTCTCACCGAACAACAAGAAAACCAACTGAAAATTCAACAAAATATTCATATGCCATGGACAAAGGAAGTGGATACTTCCGCAAACCTTGCGCGGCAAGGCATTCGCTGCGCCGTGCGGGATCGCATTCCCATGGCCGGCAATGTGCCGAATTTTGTCCGACAAGCCGAGGATTACAAAAACCTCTTTAACCTCCGTCGTCGCAAACAGCCCATTCCGCCGGCGGCACATTATCCTAATCTCTATTTGATCGGCGCATTAGGCTCGCGCGGATTGACTTCGGCGCCGCTATTAGGTGAACTTCTGGCCTCACTCATTTATAATGAGCCGCTGCCGCTGAGTGAAGAACTTTTGCACTGTTTGAACCCCAATCGTGCCTGGGTAAGAAAATGGCTGAAAGGGGCGCCTGTAGTCTGACGGTTCAACCCAATCATAGGAGATTTCATGCGATTTTATCGTCATTTACAACCGTTCAAAGTTATAAGTTTCGATTTGGACGATACGTTATACGACAATACTCAAGTGATCCGCCTTGCCGAGCAGCAATTTATTGATACGGCAAAACAATTCAGCCAAATTGAGGCGCTCACTTTAGATAATTGGCGCCAATGGAAAAGCGAAATCGCAAATCGCCATCCTGTTTTATGCGAAGACGTCATTGCATGGCGTGAAATGACGCTGCGTCACGTGCTGCAATATTATGACCAAAGTACGGTCGAAATTGACCGCACTTTGGCGGCCGCGATGGAAACGTTTATTGAATGGCGGCATAAAATTGATATTCCGCCATCAACGTTTGAAGTACTGAATTATTTAAAAGCATGTTATCCTTTGAGCGTCATTAGTAATGGCAACGTAGTCGCTCGTCGCATCGGCCTTGATTATTTTGAAATTGGTTTACGCGGCGGAGAACATGGTCGCGCAAAACCGCATCATGCGCTGTTTCACCAAACGGCGGTCTATTTTAAAATCAAGCCGAGAGAAATTTTACACGTCGGCGATAATTTAGTCACCGATGTGCAAGGCGCAATGCAGGCCGGCTGTCAGGCCGTTTGGTTAAACCCTACCGGCCGATCAATCAACGATTTCAACGAGGCGCGTCTTTTACCGACCCTTGAAATCACCGAATTAACCGAATTATTAAGGCTTTAACGTTATGCTAAAAAAGAAAAATCAAATTCTTGTCAGTCTTTCGCTTGTCGCATTATTAGGCGGATGCTCGGAAGAAGAGGTTCAACGGGACGTTTACAATAGTCTGGAAGATTGCCTTGCCGACTGGCAAAAAATCGAATTATGCGAAGCAGACAAAGCGACGCAAACAGCCGACTCCACCACAGCCAGGACGACGAATACAACAGAAACGGCCAATAATCCGGCGACGACGGAAGCACGCGGCTCGGAGGGCGCCTCGTTGGGAACCGCTATTGCAGGCGCGGCCATCGGTTATATGGCGGCAAGAGCCATCGGCAATTTTTTAGGGCCAAGTTATAACCCGAATAATCGCGCCGTTTCTACTCCGGCGGGGCAAGTGATTCGCCCGCAAGGTAATCATTCCAGTGGTAAGCCGATGCTGGTTAAAGGTGGTGCCGGGATGGCAAACAGCAAGCCTGTTTCGCGCGGCGGCTTCAGCAGCACAAATTCAACGAAAAGTGCCGGCGGTTAAGCATGAGACGAATCACCGGATTGCCGACCCGCCCGAATATGGCGCAACAATTACTGGATGTTGGCTTTGATTATTATCATCTGCCCTCTTCGGACGGCTCGCATTATTGGTCGGACAACGTTGCCTATGAGTTCACACTCGCCGAGATAGACCGAATTGAAGACGCCGCTAATGAGCTTCATGCCATGTGCATGGATTTCGTTGCCGACGAAGTGCGACGGGGAGACTATCACCATTATTATTTTACCGATTTACAAAAGCAGCTTATTGAACAAAGTTGGCGTAACAACGCGCCTCATTTATATGGTCGTTTTGATCTGGGGTATGATGGGGTTAATCTGAAAATGTTTGAATATAACGCCGATACGCCCACATCACTATTAGAATCGGCCGTTGTGCAATGGCAATGGTTAGAACAGACGGAAGGACTGCTAAATCGCGATCAATTCAACTGGATTCACGAAGAATTACTAAAACGTTTTCAATGGTTACGGCAGCAAAGCCCCGATATGAATTTCCATTTTAGCGCCATGTCCGATGCCGGGCGGGAAGATTGGGGAAATTTAGATTATCTTGCCGATGTCGCTTACAGCGCCGGCTGGCACATTCACCGATTGGCTATCGAAGACATCGGTTATGATGAAAAAAGCCAACAATTCGTTGATCTCAATGATCAACCTATCGGCAGATTGTTTAAATTATATCCGCTTGAGTGGATGACAACGACCGACTATGCGCCTCATATGCTTCATTCCGCCACACAATTTTTTGAACCCGCATGGAAGTTGTTGCTGAGCAATAAAGTCCTGCTGGCAAAATTGTGGCAAAGACATCCGAATCATCCCTTGTTATTACCGGCTTATACCAGTCAATACGACATCGCGGAACAAAAATCCATTTGGGTAAAAAAACCGATTCTTGGCCGGGAAGGCGCAAATGTTTTTTATTATGAAAAAGACAACAACCTCGAATTTGCCGCCAAAGGGAGCGAACACACTAATTGCTACGCAAATTCAGGCTATATCTACCAACAAAAATTCGAACTGCCTAATTTTGACGGAATGTACCCGGTTATCGGTGCCTGGGTCGTCGGCGATGCAGCCTGCGGGATGGGATTACGCGAAGATTTCAGCGCCGTTACCGGCAACGATAGCCATTTCATACCGCATTATTTCCTTACCTAAACCGCACGAAAATCGACTGCACTTTTGTCAGTCAAAGTGTGGTCAAAACCATGTTTTTATCATGAGGAGCCATATGTTTTTAATTTATAGCTTCGTCGCATTTATTGGCGGCATCGCCATCGCGGCGCAATCAGCTATCAACACGCAATTAGCCAAATCCCTAAACGGCGAGCCGATTATCGCCACCTTAATTTCCTTCGCCGTCGGTACAGTGTCGCTCTTTTTTATCGCCGTAGTTAAAACCGATTTATGGCATAATCTGACCGCATTACCACAAATTGCTTGGTGGAAATTCCTCGGCGGCGCATTAGGCGCCGGCATGGTCTTTATTACCGTAGTACTGGCGCCTAAACTAGGCATCACCGCCATGGTTTTCTTTATTATGATCGGACAATTATTAACCGCGACAAGTATCGATCATTTCGGTCTCATTGGAATGCCTGTGCGGGAAATCACAGCCGCAAAATTCATCGGTTTAATTATTATCGGCTGTGGCTTAACCTTTTATTTTTTCGGTGAAACTTTAATTCGGCTCATCCGGACATAAAAAGTGCGGTCGTTTTTAACCGCACTTTCTGTCAAGGTATTATTCAAATAAGGATTTATGTAGCGCGCGTACCACCTCATCCGCATTCTCGCTATGTACTAACATGCAGATATTATTGGTGCTTGCGCCATAACTTACCATGCGAATGTTGTAAGGGGCTAACGTGCTGAAAACCTGTTTCCCGACGCCGGCCGTAATGTGCAAATCATTACCGATTAAAGCTACTAGAGACAGGCCGGTATCCACTTTTACCATGCAGGATGCACTTAATTCATCCAATAGTGCCGGCGATAATAATTCGGCGCCTGACGATGCGGAACCGGTTTTATCTAAGGTTAATGCAATGCTCACTTCTGAGGTGGTAATTGTGTCGACGGAAATTTTATGTTTTGCCAAAATATTAAATACATTGGCTAAAAAACCTTGCGCATGTAACATGCTTAAACTGGAAAGCGTCAGTAACGTTTGATCACGACGTAATGCGATTGCGCGGAAGATCGGGCGAGGCTGAGGATCTCTTGTCACCCAAGTTCCGCCCAGTTCCGGCGCTTTGCTGGAGCCGACATAAACGGGAATATTGCTGCGTACGGCCGGTAATAAGGTGGCCGGATGTAATACTTTTGCACCGAATGTCGCCATCTCCGCCGCTTCGGCAAAACTCATCGTATCAATCCGTTTTGCTTCCGGCACGATACGCGGATCGGTGGTATAAATGCCGGCGACATCGGTCCAAATTAGCACATCTTTCGCGCCCAACACTTCGGCTAATAGTGCGGCGGAATAATCGCTGCCCCCGCGACCCAATGTGGTCGTTTTACCGCCCGGTTCGCGCCCGATAAACCCTTGCGTAATCACCAATTCGCCGCAATCGATTAATGGTTTTAACACCTTATCACAATTTAATTTCGTTTGATTGTCATCGGGCGACGCCTTACCGAAATGATCATTGGTGGCGATGATCGTGCGCACATCCAACCAAGTCGCACTTGCATTTAATTCACGCAATATCTCGATAAAAATCAGTGTGGACATCATTTCGCCATGGCTGATTAATTCATCACTTAATGCTGAGGATGTGGCGAGGCTTGCCGCCTCCGCCAAAGATTCAATATTTCCGAGTAGTTCCTCAATTTTGGCACGTACATGAACCGGTTCTTTTAATTCATTTAAAATATCTTCCTGAATTCGGCGAACTTCGTTCATTAACTTAGTACGCTTTATTGGGTCCGTACCGTTTGCCAATTCGACCAATAAGTTGGTTACGCCGGATGAAGCGGAAAGTACAATAACGCGTGTATTTGGATCGGCAATAACAATTTTTGCACAAGCGATCATTGCCGCATAATTAGCCACTGAAGTTCCACCAAATTTTGCAACGGAAAGATTAGCCATAATGAATTCCTCAAGTAATACATAATATTGAATTTTATGTATAAATAATTTGCTTAATTCCTGTCAAATTCTTTTTAAGTAAAATTAAACAGAATACATCTAAGATTAGATTTTATCTAAAATTATTCTATAAATTTAAATAAAATCTAATCCATAACCTATTGTTCATTAGGCATAGGAAGCGGTTCGGGAAGCCCTAAAAAGTGAGGTTTAACGCCCGTTATTAAGTCTATTATTGCTTTTACGCGCGCAAAAATTTCGCGAATGCGTAATGAAAAATAAGTTTCAGGGGATTTTGCAACAAAACAAATGGCATCAATATTATAAAATTTAGCAATAAAAACAGCACGTTCGCAATGAAATCGCTGGCTGACAATGGTGTATGTCGGGATTTTAAAGACCGAATTGGCGCGTACAATAGAATCAAGCGTGCGAAAACCTGCAAAATCACGATACATTCGTGTTTCATCTACGCCCATTTTGTGCAAATCACGAAACATCGTGTGCGGTTCGTTATACTGCAACGTGCGGTTGTCGCCGCTGAGTAGCAGATAATCTGCTTTTTTTTGTTCTAAAAGTTGTTTGGCCGCTTCAAGACGCGTAATGTAGTAATCGTTTATTTTGCCCTTTGTTACGTATTTTGATGTGCCCAGGACAAGCGCATAAGGGCGATAAGGAATCGTTTCAATATCGGTAAAAATTTGTTCACGGACGTAAATACGGATACTTTGATCAATCATCAAGCTGCAAATAAAAATAAAAAGGCTTAATTTTCCGCCCCAAATTAAGCAACGCTTGAGATATCGGGTATTCGTGAGAAGAGAAAGTGCGGTCATTTTGCGAGGTGTTTCGATTAACATCGTGGCAATAAGATAATGAAAAAGCGGGGAAAGTTCAAGAAAATTGCATTTCGGCTATTGCTCGGCTATCCGAAAAGCTCGGCCATTGGAAAAATTCCGCTATTTTATTGCGATCACAATAAATCTTAAAAAAGAGCAAAATAAAAAGGGACGGTACACAGACCATCCCCTTATCAAACCATAAATTAGCGCACTACTTATTCGGATTATCGTCGCATTTTTCAATATCGCTACATTTTCCGTAAAGATATAAACTATGCGCTTTTAGTTTAATGCCGTATTTTTCACTGATTTCTTTTTGCCGCTGTTCAATTACGTCATCTGTAAATTCAAATACTTTACCGCAATCTTCACAAATAATGTGATCATGGTGCTCGGTCGGCGCTAGTTCAAAAACGGATTTGTTTCCTTCAAAATTATGACGAATTAAAATATGCGCCTCGTCAAATTGATTCAACACTCGATAAACCGTCGCTAAACCAATATCGCTCCCGCGCTCAAGCAAAATTTTATAAATATCTTCTGCGGAAAAATGTTCTCTTTTATGCTTCTGCATTAGCGCCAAAATCGTCAGGCGGGGCTCGGTGATTTTCAGCCCGACCTTTTTAAGCAATTTAATATTTTCTTCAGACATAACGTTCCCTTAATAATCATGCCAATTCGCTTAAACACATTTCGTCATAAACCTGCTTAACCCACTGCTCAACACGACTGGCCGTTAATTCAGGCTGACGATCCTCATCAATACATAAACCGACAAAATGCTTACCATCTTCAAGCAATGCTTTAGACGACTCAAAAGTATACCCCTCCGTCGGCCAATTGCCCACAATCACGGCGCCGTGCGGCTCAATAATATCGCGCACCGTACCGATGGCATCACAAAAATAATCGGCATAATCTTCCTGATCGCCGCAGCCAAAAATGGCCACTAATTTATCGGTAAAATCAATTTCTTCCAATGTTGGAAAAAAATCGTCCCAATCCGCTTGGGCTTCGCCGTAATACCAGGTAGGAATACCGAACAGAATAAAATCATACGCTTCAATATCCGCCTTGCCGGTTTTAGCGATATCACGAATATCGACCAAATCACTGCCCAGTTGCTTTTGAATCATTTTTGCAATATTTTCGGTATTTCCCGTATCGCTACCATAAAATAAGCCCACTACTGCCATTTTTCTTTCCTTTCTAAAACCTAAAACGGTATAAATCTATCACTTAATAGGGTTAAAATTTGTGCGACTATAGCATAATTCAATTCTCATTTAAACCTATTAATTCTTATTTAGAAAACGTTCAATCGCGCGTACGACAAAATCCGGTTTATCCGCATGAACCCAATGATTCGCCCCGTTAATCGTAAATGAAACGGCATTTGGAAATTGTTCTAAAATCATCGATCGGTATTCAGGCAAAAGATAAGAAGAATTTCCGCCTTTGACGAACAATGTCGGAATGGAAACGCTCACCCTCTCCCACGCCATAATTTCGGCGTAATGGTTAAACAGCGCGGAAACATTAAAACGAAAATAGTCTTTGCAATCCGGCGCAAAGGATTTCAAAAGAAATTGTATCGTCTCTTCTTCTTGAATATCGCGCTGCATAATTTTTTTTGCCTCCTGTCGTGTCGCAGGCTTCTCCCGGCACACCGCAAACAACGCACGAAATACCTCGTCGTGATGGCGTTGTTGATACGCAATCGGTGCAATATCGAGCACAATCAGCTTTTCAACGATTTCGGGATGAAGTGCGGTCAATTTCATGGCGGTTTTGCCGCCCATAGAGTGGCCTATCAAAATCACTTTAGATAATCCAAGCGCCTGAATGAGCGAAAAGACATCCTCGGCTAGCGCCATGTAATTCATCGCATCCGCATGAAAACTTTGTCCGTGATTACGCAAATCCACGCGTAAAATAGGGTAATGATCACTAAAAGCGCGCGCAATCACGCCAAGGTTATTCATATCACCGAACAACCCGTGAATAAAAACTAACGTTGGTTGATTAATTATTTGTTTTGCTTGATGAAATTGGTAGTTTAATAATTTCTTTGCTGACATAACTTTTACGTGAGAATTATTGAGGAAGCCGCTATAATGGGTCAAATATTACAATATTTCAAGCGAACGGAGATGAAAATGAAGATTATTGAAGTGGATGAAGAGCTTTATCAATATATTGCAAGTCAAACGCAATCCATCGGTGAAAGCGCCTCCGACATTTTACGCCGTTTGCTCAATCTTCCCGCTCTGCCGGCGCCGCTGACCAAATTTGAACTTGTGCCGGATGATGCGCCGAAAATTCATACGGAAAAACATCAGGCGGAAACGCGCTTTAACGGCACATTTAACAATGCCCGAGTCCGCGTGTCGGACGTCCCCGAAGAACCGCTCAAACCGCTCAAGAAACAATCGGATAGCGCCATTTCACAAATGGTAGACAAAGTGCGTCATTTATTAAATTCGGAAGAATTCCGGCATGAAAGCAAGGCTGTCGTCCGTTTTTTGTCTATTTTACGCGTACTGTATCGCACCAATCCGGAAAGTTTTGCCCAGGCCACGGAATCCTTACAGGGACGAACACGGATTTATTTTGCACGGGACGAGGCCAGTCTATTACTCGCGGGCACCCACACTAAACCGAAACAAATTCCTGACACCCCATACTGGGTAATTACCAACACCAACAGCGCACGTAAAATGCTTATGTTGGAAGGCACAATGCAGTCCATGGATTTACCGCAAGCGTTAATTGAAGATGTGCGCGGCTATTTTATCGCCAACGCATAAATTTAACGCCAACCAATATGTATCCTTGGCAAAAATTCGCACTCGCACCTCAATTTTCAACCCGAACTGCGTTACGCTTAGCGCAGGGGGAGGAACTCACTTGGCGTGATGTCTGTGAAAAAATCAACGAAACCGCCGCCTTTTTAACGGAACAAGGCATTAATTCCGAAAGTGCGGTCGCTTTTTGCGGAAAAAATTCGGCCAAAATTTTATTTTTCTACTTAGCCACAATTCAACTCGGCGCCAAAATTCTCGGTATCAATCCGGCGTTTACCACCGAAAAAATCGCGGAACTTTGTCGTCGTTACAACATTCGGTATTGTTACCGTAATGAAGCGATTCGCGTCACAAACTCACTAAGTGCGGTCGATTTTACTGCTGATTTCAATCGGCCGGCGACCATGACATTAACTTCCGGTTCGACCGGTCTACCCAAGGCGGTTGTTCATAATCTGCACGCTCACTTGGAAAATGCGAAAGGCGTTTGTCGCCTAATGCAATTTGATGCGACGCAATCATGGCTGCTTTCGTTGCCGCTTTATCATGTTTCAGGACAAGGAATCGTTTGGCGTTGGCTGATTGCCGGTGGGGAATTGCATCTGCCGCAATCGGACTTTTACGCCTCCTTGACACAAGCAACCCATGCGTCTTTAGTTCCGACCCAATTACAGCGCTTACTGCGTTATTTGTCCGGTAATAAATCCGCCGAATGTCGTCTTCGTCATATTTTGTTGGGCGGCAGCCACATTCCGCCGCAACTTGTGCAACAGATTGAAAAATACGGCATAATCGCTTACATCGGTTACGGCATGACGGAAATGGCCTCTACCGTTTGCGCCAAAGCGTACACCAAAATCGACGCTAACGCCGAAATGAACGTCGATATTGATACCTACGGCGTCGGTAAGCCGTTGCCCGGACGGGATTGTCAAATTGTTAACGAAGAAATCCAGCTCAGGGGGGCAGGATTGGCTATGGGTTATTGGCAACAAGGTAAACTGATTTCGCTAACCAATCAAAACGGCTGGTTTCAAACGAAAGATCGCGGCGAATGGCGGAATGGCGAACTCGTCGTGCTGGGGCGCTTGGACAATATGTTTATTTCAGGTGGCGAAAATATTCAGCCCGAAGACATTGAACGACTTATCTTCCAATCAGGCCTTGTAAAACAGGCATTTATCCTGCCCGTCGCCGATACCGAGTTCGGTCAACGTCCCGTTGCCGTGATTGAGTTTAATGAACAATTTTCGCCAAGTGCGGTCAAAAATCTGATCGAATTTTTGCAGCGACATTTGGAACGTTTTAAATTACCGATTTCATACCACCCTTTCCCCAATGAATTAACGGAAGGCGCAATTAAAATTTCGCGCAAAAAGTTAATTGATTGGCTCAACAAAAAATTAGGAAGAACATGAAAATAAGCTCTTTTTTGACCGCACTTTGCTTAGCTGTGAGTGCGCATTTCAGTTACGGCGAAACTCAAACCGTCTCAATACCGACAGAAAACTCACTAAAAACGGAACTGGCGGAAGCGCAGAAGTTGGATGACGGCGAGGTAAAAACGGCATTGATCGCGGATGTGGAAGGCGCGATCACGCTCTTAAAAACAATTAAAGAGCAACAACAGACGAATGACAATTTAATGTCTACATTGCGCGCCGCCGATAATGAAATACAAAAAAATAATGCGCAGCTTCAGACATTAAAAAAACAGATGGACAATATTCGCCCTGAAGATTACCAATCCCTATCGTCAGAAGCATTACAAAGTACGCTAACATCACTATTGGCGCAACAACAAGAAACACAAAGTCAATTAAGTTCGGCCGGTTCGTTGTTGGCGGAACAGAGCGCGATTTCCGAGCGCGCGCAGGGGGTGTTGGCGGATAATTTAAAGCGCAGTCAGGACATTGCTCAACAGCTCAATGATAAATCAACGACAACCGCTCGTGTGCAAAAATATCAACTCGAATTGCAATTATTGGAATTAAAAACCAGTTACAATCAAACACTGTTAAAAAATAGCGATCAACTTTCCTCTTTATATAAGAGCCGTTATGAGTTACTCAATGCGCGTTCCCAACTGCTTCAACAACAAATCACCGCCATTCAGGAAGTCATTAATCAACACAATTTGCAACAATCGAAAGAGCAGGTAGAGCAAGCCCAACAGCAACAACAAAGTGCGGTCAAAAATAGTTATATTCAACAGGAATTGGAACGTAACGCCAAGCTTAGCCAATATTTACTGCAACAAACGGAAAAAGCCAATATATTAACGCAGGATGAATTACGCATGCGTAATGTGTTGGATAATTTAACGCAGACTCAGCGTACGATTGATGAACAAATCAGTGCTTTGCAGGGAACCCTGGTATTGTCGAGAATTGTGCAGCTACAAAAGCAAAAACTGCCGACGAATTTAAATATCGACGGGTTATCCAAGCAAATTGCCGACTTGCGGGTGCAGATTTTCGATATTACTCAGGATCGCGATGAATTGTACGATCTTGACGCCTATATCGCCGCCCTCCAACAAACCGAAAATCAAGAATTTACCGCAGCGGAAAAAACGCAGCTTACGACGTTGTTGACCGAGCGTCGTAAAATAGATACGGATTTAATTAAGTTATTGAATAACCAGCTTAATTTATTGATTAATCTGGAACTCACACAACAGCAGATCACACAAATCAGTGATCAAATTCAGGCGAAATTGGATCAACAAAGTTTTTGGGTCAGAAGCAACAACCCGATTGATTTAAATTGGTTTAAAGCCTTGCCTAATTCATTAATGATGCAAATCGGAAATATTGGTAAGAAGTTGGGTTTTAAAACAAACGATGAAAATCTACCGATTTTATTTACCATTTGTGCGCTGTTAGTCGGCATTGGCTTTATTATTTCAAGATTTAAAAATCGTATTAAACAGCGCCTGAGCTTAATTAACGAGGAATTGAATAAATTACGAGCGGATACACAATGGCACACGCCGCAAGCGCTCTTGCTGACAGCAATATTGGCGTTACCGACAACGCTTTGGTTTTTGGCGTTCTGTCAGCTTATCGGTTTTTTCTTTTTCCGCAATCCCATCGCATTTTGGGAATGGTCGTTTGAAATGGCGGGCTATTGGTGGTTTTTTAATTTTGCCTTGGCGCTCTTACGACCAAACGGGATTATGATTAAGCATTTCGGCTTTACTCCTGAAAATGTCGGGCATATCAGAACGGTTACTCGCCGTATTATCGTCGCTATCGTATTGTTATTAAATACGTCGATATTCAGTAATGTGATGGAGCGCGGTTTAGCCAATGACGTATTGGGTGAAATTAATACGATAAGCGCTTTGATATTTTGCATTTTTATCATTCTGCCGCTCTTTAATAAAATGGTTGTCGGCTATAACCAAAGCTCGCAACTAACCAATGATAAACTGCTGCTAAACGCTATTCGCATCACGTTATTATTTATGCCGATAATGCTCATTGTGTTGGTTGTATTGGGTTATTACTATACGTCATTAAATTTAATCAAACATGCTATCAGTACTTATATAGCGTGGGTTGTCTGGACATTAATACGACAAACAATCTATCGTGCCATTACGGTTTCTTCTCGCCGTTTGGCCTATCGCCGACTTCAAGAAAAACGGGCGCAACGGAAAACGGAGCAAAACGACGAAGCATCGGACGATGTGGTTGTGATCAGCGATTCGCAGGAAGAAGGGCTTGCCTTAAATGACGTGCGTAACCAATTATTACGCTTTGCCGATCTTTTCATTTGGACCGCATTATTTGCAATTTTTTACTATGTCTGGTCGGATTTACTCACCGTCGCCAATTACCTCAAAAATGTCGCCTTATGGCAACAAACCACGGTAACTGACGCAGGCACAGTTACAGAGACCATCACTTTGTTTAATTTACTGGTCGCCCTCGTTATCATCAGTATTACCTATATTCTGCTCCGAAACATTGCCGGCATGCTCGAAATTCTGCTATTTTCACGCGTCAAGTTATCGCAAGGAACGCCCTATACCATTACAACGTTGCTCACTTATGCCCTGATTGCAATCGGCGGCGCCTGGGCGTTTGCAACATTAGGGATGTCTTGGTCGAAACTGCAATGGTTATTTGCAGCGCTATCTGTTGGACTTGGTTTCGGGATGCAGGAAATCTTCGCCAATTTCGTTTCTGGCTTAATTTTATTATTTGAGCGTCCGATTCGGGTCGGCGATACCGTAACGATTAACGGCATATCGGGGACAGTAGCTAAAATCAGAATTCGCGCCATCACGATTATTGATTTTGATCGAAAAGAAGTTATTGTTCCTAACAAAGCCTTCGTCACTGGCCAAGTGACTAACTGGGCTTTATCTAATACGATTACGCGTCTGGTCATCACCGTCGGTGTCGCCTACGGCTCCGATTTGGATTTGGTGCGAAAACTCTTATTGCAGGCTGCCGCAGAACAAGACAGTGTCTTAAAAGAGCCGGAACCGCGCGCCCTATTCTTAAGTTTCGGCGCGAGCACCCTCGATCACGAATTACGCGTCTATGTGGGGCAGGTTTCCGAACGGACAAATACCGTCGACGCATTAAATCGCCGCATTAACGAGCTGTTTGCGACACACAATATTGATATTGCCTTTAATCAACTTGATGTTTTTATTAAAAATCAAGACAATGGCGCCGAAATGCCGCTGATTGAAGTAAAAGCATCACAATAAAGTGCGGTCAAAAATAAGTTTATTTTAGAAAAACATAAAGAGAAAAAAGAGAATAATATGGCAGGAAACAGTATCGGAAAACTTTTTAGAGTCACCACATTCGGCGAATCTCATGGTCCGGCGTTGGGGGGGATTGTGGATGGCGTGCCGCCGAATATGGCATTATCGGAAGAAGATATTCAGCCCGATCTCGATCGCCGCAAACCGGGCACCTCGCGTTATACCACTGCTCGTCGGGAAGAGGATAAAATTCAAATATTATCCGGCGTTTTTGAAGGGAAAACGACCGGAACCAGTATCGGCATGCTGATTCGAAACGACGATCAACGTTCGCAAGATTATAGCGACATCAAAGATCGCTACCGCCCCGGCCATGCAGATTTTACCTATCAACAAAAATATGGTATTCGCGATTATCGTGGCGGCGGACGCGCTTCCGCACGAGAAACCGCGATGCGTGTCGCCGCCGGTGCAATTGCAAAAAAATATTTGCGTGAACAATTCGGCATTGAAGTACGCGGTTTTCTATCACAAATCGGCGACATTCAAATTCGCCCGCAATCACTTGACCGAATTGATTGGAATTACGTCAACAACAATCCCTTCTTTTGTCCCGATGAAAGTGCGGTCGAAAAATTTGATGAATTAATGCGTGAATTAAAAAAAGCGGGGGATTCCATCGGCGCCAAATTAACCGTTATCGCTGAAAATGTTCCGATGGGATTAGGCGAGCCGGTATTTGATCGATTAGACGCGGATTTGGCGCATGCCTTGATGGGCATTAATGCGGTCAAAGGCGTTGAAATCGGAGACGGTTTTTCGGTCGTCACACAACGCGGCAGTCAACATCGCGATGAACTAACGCCGCAGGGGTTTCTGAGTAATCATGCCGGCGGAATTCTAGGCGGAATCAGTTCCGGCCAGCCGATTATCGCCACAATCGCGCTAAAACCGACCTCCAGCATCACTATTCCGGGACGCACAATCGACCTCGAAGGTCAGGCGGTTGAGGTGATCACGCGCGGGCGACATGATCCGTGCGTCGGCATTCGCGCCGTTCCGATTGCCGAAGCCATGGTGGCGATCGTACTCCTCGATCATTTGTTACGATTTAAAGCGCAGTGTAAATAGCATGAAAACACAACTGAAAATCAGTTTAAGTGCGGTTATTTTTGCCGGACTTTTTTATGGTCAATTCGCCCTTGCTTCCCCACAGGACTGGCAAAAAATTAAACGCCCCATTCCGACAGAAACAGGCGAAGCCGAACCCATCGGCGGCTATTCAAACGGTTGTATCATCGGCGCACAAGCGCTACCGGCGACAGGAACCGGCTATCAGGTCATTCGTATGAATAAAAATCGGTACTATGGCCATCCGACCATGATTACCTATTTACAACAATTAGGGCAACGCGCCCACGCAGCCGGACTCCCTACCCTGCTTATCGGCGATATTGCCATGCCCGGCGGCGGACGTTTTTTAACCGGACATGCCAGCCATCAAATCGGTTTGGATGCGGATATTTGGTTGCGCATGGGCGCCATGTCAGCACAAGATGCGCTAAACTCTGATGGCAAAGGGCTACTGGTCGTCGATCGCAAAACACAGCGGGTCAATGAGCAGGTTTGGACGTCCAATCATGCAAAATTAATCCGATTGGCGGCAGAAGATCCGAACGTAACACGCATCTTTGTTAATCCGGCAATCAAAGTGAAACTTTGTCAAACGGCGGGGGCAGAACGGGCCTGGTTACAAAAAATTCGCCCATGGTTCGGCCATGATTCGCACTTTCATGTGCGGCTGAAATGTCCTAAAAATGCCGCTTATTGCGAAGAACAAGCGCCGATCCCGTCCGGTGACGGTTGCGGAGACGAATTATATTCTTGGTTCAAACCCGCCAAACCTTCTACCACGCCGACCAAGCCAAAACCACTGCCGCCGGAACCTTTTTTATGTCAACAGGTGATCAATTCGCCGAATCGGCATGAATGGCTGGAATAGGAGAAAATCGTGGAATTCAGTATTGATATTTTAGCGATATTATTTGCCGTCGCCTTTCTGGCCGCTTTTATCGATGCTATCGCCGGCGGTGGCGGGCTCATCACAATCCCCGCGTTATTAATGATCGGTATGCCGCCGGCAATGGCACTCGGGACAAACAAATTACAGGCCTTTGGCGGTGCCTTATCGGCTAGCCTTTATTTTTTACGCCAACGAGCGGTCAAGTTATCTGAATTTTTTATCATCCTATTCCTGGTTTTTCTCGGCTCCATTATCGGCGCCGTTTTAATTCAACTGATTGACGCCTCAATGATTAAAAAAGGCCTCCCTTTTTTAATTCTGGCGATCGGTCTTTATTTTTTACTAACCCCAAAACTGGGCGAAAACGATCGCAAACAGCGCCT
The DNA here is from genome assembly GCA_963525745.1 of uncultured Pasteurellaceae bacterium. Classification (GTDB taxonomy): domain Bacteria; phylum Pseudomonadota; class Gammaproteobacteria; order Enterobacterales; family Pasteurellaceae; genus CAURMH01. The sequence continues at coordinate 35,481 of CAURMH010000003.1, forward strand.
TTCTTACGCTGCATTTGCATTCTCGGCAGGTTTGTTATTAGGATTTTATGACGGTTTTTTTGGCCCCGGGACCGGTTCGTTGATGAACTTAGCTTGCGTTACCCTGCTGGGTTTTAATTTGACGAAAGCGACAGCACACGCCAAAGTGATGAATTTGACCTCAAATATTGCCGCGCTTATTTTCTTTTTATTAGGCGGACAAATCAATTGGACGGTAGGCCTTGTAATGATGACGGGAAGCGTGATTGGCGCCAATTTCGGCGCTAAAATGGTGATGAGCAAAGGAAAACAACTGATTCGCCCTATGGTGGTCATCATGTCTTTTATCATGACATTAAAAATGGCTTATGACCAAGGTTGGTTCAGCTTTTAAACATCACAAAACTTAAAGAAAATCGACCGCACTTTTACTATCGGAACATCATAACAATGACAAATTCTCAAAAAAATTTACGTCTTACCGCACGTGTCGGCTACCAACCTCACTGGTCGTGGTCTTATTTACGGCCTAACTATTGGGGCATTTGGCTTGGTGTTTTCGTTTTGCTTCTCTTGGCCTTTATCCCTTTTCGTCTGCGTGATAAATTCGCTGCCCGCCTCGGAAAAATCATTGCAAAAAAAGCCCATAAACCGCGTCATCGAGCCGAAATAAATTTACGCCTCTGTTTTCCCGATTGGTCTGATGAAAAACGCCGACAAGTGATCGAAGATATGTTCATTACTGTTTCCCAAGTCATGCTCGGCATTGGCGAGATTGCCATACGCTCACCGGCGTACTTGCAACGCCGTAGTGAATTTATCGGTATTGAACATATCCGAAAGGCGAAAGCGGCAGGAGACAATATCATTTTAATGGTGCCTCACGGTTGGGCGATTGATGCATCAGGGATCATTTTACATACTCACGGCATGCCGATGACATCAATGTATAATCCGCATCGTAATCCGTTGGTAGACTGGCTTTGGACGGCCGTGCGGGAACGGTTCGGCGGTAAAATGCATGCGCGCCAGAATGGAATCAAGCCGTTTTTAGCCCACGTCCGTCGCGGAGACATGGGATATTATTTGCCGGATGAGGATTTCGGCGCGGAACAAAGCGAGTTTGTTGATTTTTTTGCCACGTATAAAGCCACCCTACCGGGGTTAAATAAACTTGCCAAACTGGCAAAAGCCGTCGTTATTCCGATGTTCCCTCGTTATAACGCCGAACACGGCAAATATGAAATAGAAATTCATCCGCCTATGCCGTTGAATGACGACCCGAAACGATCCGCTAGGGCGATGAATGAAGAAATTGAACATTTTGTTAATCCGACGCCGGAGCAATACGTTTGGATTCTGCAATTATTGCGCACGCGTAAAAACGGCGAAGATATTTATGATTAAAGAGCGCAATTTCAACTGCCGTCAAAACGGCAGCAAAATTGACCGCACTTTTACCTTTGGCCGGCCAAAATCGCCTTATGTTCCTGAATCAGATTCATAAATGGTCGCCCGAATCGTTCCAGTTTAATCGCGCCAACGCCGTTAATTTGTAACATTTCGTTTTGCGTCACCGGCAGATACTGCGCCATTTCCTGCAATGTGGCATCATTGAACACAATATAAGGCGGAATGTTTTCTTTATCGGCAATCTGTTTGCGTAAGAATCGCAAACGCGCAAACAAATCTTTGTCGTAATGTTGCAGCGAATTTTTATGCGGCGTAACGGCCATCCGACTAATAGCGGAAATGCGCGGTGTAGCTAATTGGAGCGGGCGCTCTCCTTTTAAAATTGCTCTTGCCTCGATCGTTAATTGCAAGGTTGCGTTAAATTCGCCGATAACCTGCCGCACATAACCAAGATGAATCAGCTGACGAATAACCGATTGCCAATGTTCCTTGCTTTTATCTTTGCCGATTCCGTACACGCTGAGCTTATCGTGGCCGCGTTCTATAATTTTTTGGTTTTGCATTCCGCGTAATACGCCGATGACATACTGCGCACCAAAACATTGCCCCACGCGGTAAATCGTGGACATCACTTTTTGTGCGTCAACGAGGCCATCGTACTTTTTCGGCGGATCCAGACAAATATCGCAATTATGACAAGGCGTTTGTCTGTGCTCACCGAAATAGTTAAGCAAAACTAAACGGCGGCAGGTTTGGCTTTCGGCAAATTCACCAATGGCCTCTAATTTGTGTTGTTCAATTTGACGCTGCGGCGTTTCCGGTTTTTCCAACAAAATTTTGTGTAACCAGGCATAATCGCCCGGCTCATAAAATAATACGGCTTCGGCAGGTAAATCATCCCGTCCGGCCCGCCCCGTTTCCTGATAATAAGATTCGATACTGCGCGGTAAATCAAAGTGAGCGACAAAACGTACATTGGATTTATTGATCCCCATGCCAAAGGCGATTGTTGCGACGACAACCTGAATATCATCACGCTGAAACGCTTGTTGTACGCGTTCGCGCCGGGCGGTTTCCATGCCGGCATGATATGCGGCGGCAGAAATACTTTTGCTTTTTAGATGCTCTGCGACCTTTTCCACTTTATGACGGCTGTTGCAATAAATAATCCCGCTTTTCCCTTTTTGAGCAAGCACAAAGCGGGTTAATTGCTCCATCGGCTTAAATTTTTCTTCAACGGTATAACGGATATTCGGGCGATCGAAGCTGCCGATGTATTGATACGGATGGTGCAAATTAAGATGAAGCAAAATATCACGTTGTGTTGCGTCGTCGGCCGTCGCCGTCAGTGCCATAATCGGCACGCGCGGAAAAGTTGATTTTAATCCGCCAAGCTGAGTATATTCCGGTCGAAAATCGTGTCCCCACTGTGAAATACAATGTGCCTCGTCAATCGCGATAAAACTGACTTGACAAGGTGCAATCAGGTGAAAAAATCCTGTCGTCATGACTTTTTCCGGCGAAACATAAAGGAGCTTCAACCGGTTAGCCAAAAGCTTATTTTGAATTTGTTGCTGTTGTTCAAGCGTTTGACTGGAATTGAGAAAATCGGCTTCAATGCCATTTGCGCGTAGTTGATCCACTTGATCTTTCATCAGCGAAATTAACGGAGAAACGACCAGTGTTAATCCGTTAAAATAAAGGGCAGGAATTTGATAGCACAGCGACTTACCATTCCCCGTCGCCATGACGACTAACGCATCTTGGCCGTTTAATACGGCATGAATCGCTTCTTCTTGTCCGCGCCGAAAAGATTGGTAGCCGAACGTGGAATGTAAAATTTCAAGTGCGGCCGTTTTCAGTGCTGTTTTTTCGGCGGGCTGTTCGGATTGTGTCACAATGATACGAATTTAACCTGTTCGCCGTGCGCCGCCACGGCGTCGGCAAGACATGTCCAAAAGGAGGTGCCGTCGTTTGCAACCCATTGTCCGTCTTTAAAGGCAAAATGGAATCCGCCTAAACGGCTCGCAAGCCAAAGTTCAAGCAAAGGTTCTTGTTTGTTAATGACAATCTGCGCCCCGTTACGAAACGTAATGGTAAATACCGAGCCTTGCGTATCGCAGTCGACGTCGCAATCCTGTGTTTCGAAAGCCTCTTCGATGGATTGCCAAACCTTTTCAATATTTTGGTGAAATTCGGTCACATTCATAAAAACTTCTCGTACAAATCTGATAGAATGCCGCAAATTATAAAACGTTTCGCCCTACCGACAAAATGGATTTCACTTTGGGCACATCGTTACAATTTAAAGGGTAAACAAAAATGAAAAAAATCATCATGACATTATTATTAAGTTTAATGTGTATATTAGCGACAAGTTGCGGCGTAAAAGGCCCTCTTTATTTTCCACAACACGATCAATCGCAAACAAATAAAACCTTCTAAAATATCACCGCACTTGAGGATTCTTTATGGATTTTTTTCACTATCAACAAGGTCAGCTTTACGTCGAACAACGATCGGTTAAAGAAATAGCCGAGCAATTCGGCACGCCGTTATATATTTATTCAAAAGCGACGCTGGAACGCCATTGGCACGCGTTTAATTCGGCTTTGGGTGACCACCCGCACCTCATTTGCTTTGCCGTAAAATCCAATTCCAATATCGGCGTACTAAATGTTATGGCAAAATTAGGTTCGGGCTTTGATATCGTATCGCAGGGAGAACTTGAACGCGTATTAACCGCCGGCGGCGAACCGTCAAAAATCGTTTTTTCCGGCGTTGCAAAAACGGCTGAAGAGATTCAGCGGGCATTAGAAGTCGGGATCCGCTGCTTTAATGTAGAATCTGTCGCGGAGCTGTACCAAATTAATCAGACGGCTCAAGAAATGGGGAAAATCGCACCGATTTCATTACGAGTGAATCCTGATGTGGATGCGCACACGCATCCTTATATCTCTACCGGCCTGAAAGAAAATAAATTCGGCATTAGTGTTCATGAAGCGAGAGAAGTGTATAAATTAGCAGCAAAATTACCGTACGTTGAAATTGTCGGTATGGATTGTCATATCGGTTCGCAATTGACCGAACTTCAGCCGTTCTTAGATGCAACGGATCGCTTAATTGCGCTGATGACGCAACTTGCATCGGACGGTATTCAATTAAAACATTTGGATCTCGGCGGCGGTTTGGGCGTAACCTATACAAATGAAACGCCGCCTCATCCGACAGATTACGCTAAAGCATTATTAGCCAAACTAAAAGCGTATAAAAATCTTGAAATTATTCTGGAACCGGGGCGGGCTATTACGGCGAATGCCGGTATTTTAGTCGCCAAAGTACAATATGTGAAAAATAATGAGAACCGTCATTTTGCAATTACTGATGCGGGAATGAATGATATGATTCGCCCCGCGTTATATGAAGCGTATATGAATATCATCGAAGTTGACCGCACTTTAGATCGAGATAAAGCGGTCTACGATGTTGTGGGGCCAATTTGTGAAACGTCCGATTTTCTAGGCAAGCAGCGAACACTCGCCATCGCACAAGGCGATTTGATTGCACAACGTTCTGCAGGCGCTTATGGCGCAAGTATGTCGTCAAACTATAATTCTCGTCCGCTGACGGCAGAGGTTCTGGTTGACGGAGATAAAGCGTCGCTAATCCGTCGGCGCCAACGTATTGAAGAACTGTGGGCATTGGAAACGATCGCAGAATAATTTTTCTCAATAAATAAGAAATCGAACAATGAGAAATAAAAAGTGGGTTGGTATCCTTAAATACCAACCCACTTGGATTATTTATTAAATCAATTTAGGACACTCTACTATGAGTTAATATGGCCTTCAATCGGTTTCACATTTTCATCAAATTCAGGCAATGGCTTATGTTCGCTGGCGATATAAGAATAAATAACCGGCAACACAAACAATGTAAATAGAGTACCGATTGCCAATCCTGCCACAATAACGATACCGATACTAAAACGGGAAACCGCACCTGCGCCTGTTGCATAAAGCAACGGCACAAGCCCGGCAATCATTGCCGCTGTGGTCATTAAAATCGGACGCAGACGAACTTTAGCCGCTTCGGTAATGGCTTCAATTCGGGTTTTGCCATGATTTAACTGTTCTTCTTTTGCCACTTCGCACATTAAAATACCATGCTTGGTAATTAAGCCCACAAGGGTAATTAAGCCCACTTGTGAATAAATATTCAACGTACTGCCTGGCACACGAAGTAAACCGAAGAAGTTTAATGCTAATAATGCACCACTCACGGCCAAAGGCACGGAAATCATAATGACGATTGGATCACGTATAGACTCGAATTGAATCGCCAATACTAAGAAAATAATAATAACTGCAAGCGCAAAAGTGACGGTAAGCGCATTCCCTTCCTGTACAAGTTGGCGCGCTTCTCCTTTAAAGTCATAATTATAACCTTGAGGCAATGTGCTGGCGGCATTATCTTGTAACCATTGGATCGCATCACCAATTGATGTGCCCGGCATCGGTACCGCGCTGATTACCGCAGAATTCAGCTGACTAAAACGCGGTAATGAACTCGGTTGCGGTTCTAAAGTGACGGAGATTAAGCTGCTTAATGGTACCGACGTGCCATTTGCGGCAGAAACATAATATTTATTAAAACTTTCCGGCGATAAACGGTTTTCACGTTTTACCTGAGAAATAATTTTATACGCCCGACCATCTATGTCCACACGCTCAATTGTTGCCGCAGACAAAAAGCTACCTAAAGTGCGGCTGATTTGTTGCATGGTTATACCGTAAGTTCCTGCTTTTTCGCGGTCAATCTTAATACGCATCTGCGCGGTATCAAATTGAAGATCCAAATCGGTATAAACAAACTTACTGGATTTCTGCATATCCTCTAAGAATTTACCGGCGACATTCGCCAAATCGGCATATTCCTGAGAAGTGCTAATCACAAATCCAATTGGCGGGCCTTGCTCTCCGGTATCAATTTCCGGGAAGGCAAAGCCTTGTACGGAAACTTCCGGAATGGTTTTAGCTTTAGCATTTAATTCATTTAGCACTTCGGCCTGGCTCTTAGAACGGTCTTTCCAGTCCTTTAAAGTAATCACGTTCAAAGATTGATTTGAGCTCGGCGCACCGGAAATCGTCATCGCGAATTGCACTTCCGGCGTATTATTGACGATTTCCTGATAAGGCGTCATCGCGGCTTGCACATAATCTACGTTGACGTTTGACGGCGCGGAACCAATGGCTAAAAATGCGCCTTTATCTTCAGCAGGTGTTAATTCGCTGGACAGCGATTTAAACAAGACAGGCAAAGTTGCGAAAATAATCACTGCAAACATCAGCATACATTTTCGATTGGCCATTACTAAATCAAGCACATAGGAATAGGCATTATTGATTTTAGTTAAAGTGTGCTCCACTCTTTGTTCAAGTTTACTCGGGGTGCTGTTTGCCTTTAATAATTTACTCGTCATCATCGGCGATAACGTTAACGCCACAATCCCTGAGATAAATACGGCACCTGCAAGAGTCAGCGCAAATTCCTTAAAGAGCGTCCCCGTAATCCCCCCCATCAACGCCATTGGGGAATATACCGCAATTAATGCGATAGTCATGGAAATAACCGGCACGGCAATTTCCCGTGTACCGATAATCGCCGCTCTAAATGGCGTTTCTCCCAATTTTATATGACGGTCAACATTCTCCAAAACCACAATCGCATCATCAACCACTAGACCGATAGCCAGAATTAATGCCAATAAAGTCATTAAATTAATTGAAAAATCAAATGCTTGAAGAAGCAAAATCACGCCAATCAGAGAAATCGGAATCGTGATAACCGGAATTAAAATGGCACGGAATGAGCCGATAAACATGGTAATAACAACCAATACGATAATCGTCGCTTCAACAATGGTTTTTACCACTTCATGAATCGAATTGTTAATTGCGATAGTGCGGTCGTATAAAATATCGGATTGCATGGCATCCGGTAGATTGTTTTTAATGCTTTCGTATAACGGACGAACATTTTCCGCCACGGTTAACGGATTCGCCGAAGAGGTCGGATTAATCGCTAATACGACGGAATCGGAGCCGTTTGCTACCGCACGGGAATTATCACTTGATTTATTTAATTCAACTTCAGCAATATCACGTAAACGAACAAGTTTATCACCATTGGACGCCACAATAAGGTTGCCTAATTCCTCCACAGATTTCGTGGTTGTTTCCACTTTATTTTTATAAGTGACGTAATAACCGTTATCATTCCCCGCCGCCGTTTGAACATTGTTTGCAGAAAGCGCCGACATAACTTGTGTCGCCGATAAATTTTGCGCCGCCATTTTTTCCGGATCAAGCCAGATACGCAATGCGTACTCGGATGCACCAAAAATATCTACGCTCGCCACACCTTCCACGGTAAAAAATTGAGGTTTAACAACACGCTCGATATAGTCCGTAACTTGACTTGCATCTAATTTATTGGAACGGAAACTGATGTACATAATCCCGGAACCGCCGGTAGACGAACTGACCGTTGGATCTTCGATGCCGCTCGGTAATTCGGAACGTACCGAATTCACTTTGGCTAAAACATCGGCAAGTGCACCGTTCGGATCGGTATTTAATTTCATTTTAACCGTCACTGTTGAAGAACTCGGGCTACTGCTTGAAGACATATAGTCCACGTTATCCGCCTGCGCCACCGCTTCTTCGATTTTTGACGTTACAAAAGCCTGAATCAAGTTTGCATCCGCCCCGGGATACGCCGTTGACACGGTAATTACCGTCGTCGTCATTTTAGGGTATTCACGCACCGCTAATTTTGAAATCGCTTGCAAACCTAAAATAATAATAAGCAAACTGATTGAAACGGCCAAAACGGGGCGACGAATAAATATATCGGTAAATTTCATTCGCTTTTCCTAATTAAAGATTGGTTTTCTTCGCCGGTTGGGTGGTGCCAACGCCTTCTTTATCCGCAACAATCACTAATGCGCCGTTGCTTAAATTTTGTTGACCGCCGGTAATGACTTTATCGCCGACTTTTACTTCATCCCCTTTCAACTGGGCATAGATCCCCTGACGGTCTTTGGTAAAGACGGTGATAGATTTTGCGCGATACATTTTGTCGATATTTTCGTTACCTGCCAGTTTTTCTTTATCATCGTCCGAAAGTGCGGTCAAAATATAGAGAGATTCGCCATACATGTTATAGCTCACCGCCACTTGAGGTACGACAATTTGCTGAACTTCCGTCGATAACGCGACGTTTAAACGGGTAAACATACCGGAGAGCAATTTGGTGCCATCTTCGGAATCGAAAGTCGCCTGAACGTCAATGAGTCCGGTTGATGAATTAATTGCCGGTTCAATTGCCGTAATTTTCGCGGCAAAAGTCTCTCCCACGCGCGCATCGGCTGTTGCTGTTACTTTTTGTCCAAGATGAAGTTTATCCAATTGATTCTGTGCAATCGCAAAATCCACTTTCATTGAAGAACGGTCTTCTACACGGACAATTTCCGTACCGTTTGTCACATATTGCCCGACATTCACTTTCACTATACCGGTTTTTCCATCGAAAGGCGCAACAATCTGTCGACGCTCAATCGTTGCTTTTAAGGACTCAATGTTTGCCGCTTGCGCTTCATAAGCCGCTTTTGCATTATCAAATTCCTGACGGGAAACCGATCCCGTTTTAACCAATTTGGCATAGCGCTGATAGGTTTGCTGTAACGAATTTACCTGAGCCTGAGCCGCTTGTAGGCTCGCTCGTTCGACAGAACTGTCTAATTCAACCAATAGATCGCCTTTCTTCACATTTTGCCCATTTTGAACTAAAACTTTTGCAATGGTGCCCGCACTTTGCGAACTTAACATCGCGCCTTGGTTAGGTCGAACCAATCCCGTGGTTTCGATAACCGGCGTCCATTCGGAAGCCTTTATTGTTATTGCAGTGACCGGCGCGGCGTTTTCAGGCTTATTGGCTAAAAATTTTGCAATTGCCATATCTTTGATAAAATTTGTAACGATCATCGCCGCAAAAATTAACACAAATATACCAAGTGCTAATTTTAAAAAGAAAACATGCGAGCGTTTCGGTTTATTAGTCTGAGTTTGACTCATTTGGGAAAACTCCATTAAAACAAATAAATAACGGTTATTTCTGAATTGCGCGCCATGAGCGTTCAATTACAGATTCTAAGATGTCGTCAGTCAGCTCAACATTAAAAAACTTAATATCCGATGACATGGTCATGGCCGTTTTCAAACTTAATTGAAAGAGAACATCGCGCGGCAAATCGGCCAATACGCCGGCCTTTTGTGCCTGTAAATAAAAATGATCCCAGCGGTTATTTTCAATCGCCTTACAGATTTCGGTAAAATTCGGTAATGACTGATACTGATTTAAATTGGAGGCAATCGTTGGATTTTCCTGTAAAAAGTACCAAATATTCCACCACATTCGTCGGTATTGCTGAAAAAAAAACTCCGATTCATCAAAATCCTTTTCCAGCGTTGCCATAAACAGGGTAAATACCCGCTGTGCAAATTGTGTCAATAATTCGTCTTTATTCTGAAAATAAAGATAAATCGTACCGGCGGCGATGCCGGCTTCTTTTGCTAATTTGTGCATAGAAAGATGGTGTAAACCTTCCTTTGCCATTAAGCAATCCATCGCATTAAAAATTTTTTCGCTGAGAGCCGCCTTAGGTTGTTTCATAAATAAATTAATACGAAATTTAAATTGAAGTTGTTGTGATATTTAAAATGAATGAACGTTCATTTTATGGATTTTTTTGACTTTAGCAAGCTGAAAATAGAAAAAGGATCTGTCCTTAGGGAAGTTTTAAGGAAAATAATTTAAAGAAATTTTGTGAAAATTAACCGCATTTGAACGATAAATACAAAGGGAGCTATCTTGTTCCGTATACGACGATCGTTTTCCCATGGGCATGGATGAGATTCTGCTCTTCGAGCATTTTTATGATCCGTCCGACGGTTTCGCGCGAACATCCCACCATTTGACCGATTTCCTGACGGGTCACTTTAATTTGCATTCCGTCCGGATGCGTCATCGCTTCCGGCTGCTTAGCAAGGTTCATCAGTGTCTGCGCAATCCGCCCTGCTACATCCAAAAATGCCAGATTACTCACTTGACGCGAGGTATTTTGTAAGCGACGCGCTAATTGCGCGGTTAAATACATGAGAATTTCCGGATTGATTTGAATAAGTTGTCGATATTTCTTATAAGAAATTTCTGCGATTTCACAAGGAGTTTTCGTTTTTACCCAAGCGGATCGCTTTGAATCATGATCAAACAGCCCGCCTTCACCAAAAAATTGATCAGCGCCTAAATAACTTAAAATCATCTCTTTACCTTCGTCATCTTTTGCGGAAACAATCACTTTTCCTTTTATAACGTAGTACAACGTCAATGCTTCTTCGCCGGCGTGAATTAATGTGGATTTTGCGGGATATTTATGAATGTGGCAATGAGTTAAGAACCAATCTAAAATCGGATCGCGTGCCGCGATTAATTCCTCTTGTTCGCGTAGCGCTAACGCCTCCGCTCTATCCAATCCGTCTTGCATAAGATTCTCCCTAATCTTCCCCAAAGAAATTCGTTTTATCTTTTAGATCAATTGATTCATGTAATTCTGACCAAACGATGACCACGCTTCCACCACGAATTTTGGCCAACAACGTTTGCTTTTTTTGAGCTAAAGACAGCTCTTCCGAACCATAATCCGTCCCTTCCCTCAAAATAAAACTTTCCACGATATTGTCCAACGTCTCGGTCTTAAGCGCCTGCCACGGAATGATCATCTATTTTAACCTTAAAGTAAAGTCGAATTAGGCAAGCAACGGTTCGATAAAATGCCATTGCTGTTCAAAACTTTGATTTGCACCATAGCGAAAATTCGTTCTTACATAACGCATAAATTGCCCTTCGCAAAGCGTAACCAAATGGGCGGCGATAATACGCTCATCGACACTAAAACCACGCCCTTCGCGCAATTTTCTCATTTGCAGAATATTAACGAACTGCATTTCCAATCGATCAAAAAACTGTGCGACGCGCGCTTGCAATTGCGTCTCTTCAAACATTAAGGCATGCCCCGTTAAAATACGCGTTAATCCCGGATTTTTACGGGCAAAATCCAAAATCATTTCCATAATGTCACGAACTCGATTCATTGTGTTCGTTTCGTGGCGAATGGAGCTTCCGATACGACTCAATAATGTCGATTCGATATTTTCTATCAGCGCTTCGAACATTTTCGTCTTACTCGGAAAATAGCGGTATAACGCGGCCTCAGAGACGCCCACCTCCTGCGCTAAACGCGCCGTTGTCATACGTTCCATCCCCCGTTCGGAATGAAGCATATGGGTCAGCACAGTGAGCACCTGCTGTCGACGTTCTTTGACGGTGCGTTTTTCAATTTTCGGGAGTTTTGCGGCTGTCTTCACATCAGTGACATCTGTTAAAGATAATTGTTTTTCCATAAATTATTTTTTACCCGAATGACCAAAACCGCCTTCACCGCGTTGAGTCTGCTCAAATTCTTGAACAAGATTAAATTCCGCCTGTACGACCGGAACAAAAACCAACTGAGCAATACGATCGCCGATATCAATCGTAAAAGGCGCTTCCCCGCGATTCCACACGGAAACCATCAACGGCCCTTGGTAATCAGAATCAATTAAACCGACTAAGTTGCCAAGCACTATGCCATGTTTATGACCCAAACCGGAACGTGGTAAAATCACTGCGGCCAGATTCCGATCCGCAATATAAATGGATAATCCGGTCGGAATGAGTTGAGTTTCCCCGGGCTGCAACACCAGCGGTCGTGTTAACAACGCGCGCAAATCCAATCCCGCAGAGCCTTCCGTTGCATATGTCGGCAAAGGGAATTCCGTTCCCAGGCGAGGATCTAAAATTTTTACATCAATTTTTTTCATTTTATTCTTTCCTTTTATTATATCTTTGCATAATAAAATCGGCTAATTGTACACCAAGTCGGGATTTATCCGCTTGAAAATATTGTTGCCCCGCTTGCCAAAAGACATGTAGGGCATTTTGCTCCGCACCGAAAACCTGTCCGGCAGAAACATCATTAGCACAAATCATATCCAAATTTTTTCGCGTTAATTTATCTTTCGCATAACGCTCAAGATGTTCGGTCTCTGCGGCAAAGCCAATCGTAAAAGGGCGATTTTCGGACAAATGGCCGACATCCGAAATAATATCCGGATTTTTAATTAATGTTAACGTCAGTGTATCATCGGATTTTTTAATTTTTTGCTCCGCCGCCTCGGCAACACGATAATCGGCAACGGCGGCGCAACCGATAAATATATGATTTTTGACCGCACTTTGCATCGCTTGCCGCCACATATCCTGTGCGGAAAGCACATCGATACGATGCACGTTTTGTGGCGTCGGCAAATTAACCGGACCGCTTATTAGCGTCACTTGCGCACCACGTCGGGCAAAGGCGTCAGCGATAGCAAAGCCCATTTTTCCCGAACTATGATTACTAATGTAACGAACCGGATCAATTGCCTCTTGCGTCGGCCCGGCCGTAACGGTTACTTTTAGCTCGTGAAGATCTTGTTTTTGCCCGATATATTGACAAAGTGCGGTCAATATTTCGGAAGGTTCCGACATTCTACCCGCGCCGACGTCTCCGCAAGCCTGAACCCCGCTGTTCGGGCCGATAATCGTAATATGACGCGCCGAAAGTGCGGTCAAATTTTGCTGAGTTATGGCTTGCCGATACATCTGTTGGTTCATGGCCGGCGCAAGGAGAATCGGCGAAGACGTAGCCAAACAAATTGTCGTCAATAAATCATTGGCCATTCCCACCGCGCAACGCGCGATAAAATCAGCACTTGCCGGCGCGATAAGCACATAATCGGCCCATTTTGCCAATTCAATATGTCCCATCGCCAACTCCGCCTGCGGATCCAACAATGATTGAGCAACCGCGTTACCGGAAATCGCCTGTAACGTCAAAGGGGTAACAAATTCCGCGGCAGCGGGGGTCAGCACTACCCGGACTTCCGCTTCAGACTTGCGTAGTAAACGAATCAATTCGATAGTTTTATAGGCGGCAATTCCCCCGGTCACGCCAACGACAATTCGTTTTCCTTTTAGCATATTTTACCTCATTCGCTGATTTGCATTGATTAAATTACGACTTTACAACCGTTGTAAGTATCTAACCACAAATTGAGCATTCTACTTTAAATTTTTGCAATAAAGAATGCTATTTTTGCGATTCGTCTCGCAAATTTGGTTTGCCATGCTCACACCAAGCAAAACGATTCTTGCAAAATCAGTCAAACAATCTTCCCTAAACGGTTATTGAAATTATGACAAAAGAATTAATGCCGCGTGAAAAATTATTGAAATTCGGCGTGGAATCTTTGCAAGATTATGAATTATTGGCGATTTTTTTACGTACCGGCATAAAAAATTGCCCGGTTATGCAACTTTCGGCACAGGTTTTACAACATTTCGGCTCATTACGTCATTTATTATCGGCGACTCAAAAAGAATTTTGCGCAGTCAAAGGTCTTGGCGTTACACAATTTATTCAATTGCAAGCCTGTACCGAGATGACGAAGCGTTATTTAAAACAGGAAATACATAACGAATATGTCTTTAGCGACTCTGACATCGTAAAATTATATCTACAGGCCGAACTGCAGGCGGAAGAACGTGAGATTTTCATGGTGCTGTTTTTAGATAATCAACATCGACTAATTAAAAAAGAGCGGTTATTTTTAGGCACAATTAACACGACAAATATTTACCCGCGCGAAATCATCAAAGAATGCCTTTATTGTAATGCGGCAGCGGTCATTTTGGCGCACAATCACCCTTCCGGAATGGCAAAGCCGAGCCAATCGGATAGAATGATGACGCAAAAGATTCGTGAAGCGGCGGAATTAATGGAAATTCGCGTTTTAGATCACTTTATTATCGGCAAAGGAGAGTGTTATTCTTTTGTCGAACATTGTTTGCTTTAAATTTTACGCTCATCAGGAAAACCATAGATTTATACTTGAGAAGTTTAAAGAAAATCAGTATAATCGGCACTCTTTAATATAGTAAGCGGGTCGGAGTAGCGCGACCTGACGAGGTAGCAAACCAGGTTTTTCTGGTTTAAACAATCCGAACCGTAAGCTCGAGCTTATATTTAATTATTGGAGATTATTA
>CAURMH010000004.1:0-47767 GCA_963525745.1 uncultured Pasteurellaceae bacterium
GCTAATACGTGTTCTACTTCGGAGGTGCCGATACCAAATGCTAAAGCGCCAAAGGCGCCGTGAGTGGCGGTATGGGAGTCACCACAAACGATAGTCATACCTGGTAACGTTAAGCCTTGCTCAGGCCCCATCACATGCACAATGCCTTGTTCTTTGGTGGTCATGTCGAATAATTGAATACCGGTGGCTTTCGTGTTTTTTGCAAGCTCCAATACTTGAATTTTTGCTTGGCCTTCAAGTTTGTTCACATCGCGTACTTGGGTAGAAATACTGTGATCCATGGTACCGAAAGTTTTGCTCACTTGACGCACTTGACGGCCTGCGACACGTAGCCCATCAAAGGCTTGTGGACTGGTCACTTCATGGATTAAATGACGGTTAATATACAAAATTGGCGTTTCGCCTTCCGCTTCGTACACCACGTGGGCATCGAATAATTTTTCGTAAAGAGTTTTTGCCATATATCTTCTCAATTTGTTAGGAAATAATTTATTTTGCGATCAGTAAATGAATCTTTTTTGGGCTCTGTATTTTGCAAGGCTTGTTCCCGTTTAGTCAAGTTTAATCGGTTTTAGATGGATAAATCTTAGTGAGAAAATTTGCTTCAAATGGTACAATCGCGGAAAATTTTTTATAGGATAAATCATGGCTCGTAAGAAAAAAACTCGTAAAATTACCGATATTATGCCTATGCGTAAATCGGATAAAAAACCGGAAATGCCTAAATCCGGTAAGAAATTAACCCGTTATGAACTAGACGCTAAATCGCGGGAAGATAAGAAAAAACGTAAACATAAAGGCCTTGCTTCGGGTTCTCGTCACAGCGTTGCAGAAAAAAAAATAAATCGGACGACCAACGAAATTAAAGATCCCCGAATCGGCAGCCGTAAAAAAATTCCGTTAATTGTTGAGTTTGTGAACAAACCGCAAAAATCATCTGTTGAAACGTCCGCTTTACTACAAAAACTTGATCCGATGGTTGAATTGGAACGTTTGGAAAATAATGAAATTCTTAATGAATTATTGGATCGGTTGGAAGAAGGCAAAACGCTAAGTAAAGCGGAACAACAGTTTGTTGACGAATGTCTGGAACGTGTTGCCGAATTAATGAAAGCACTCGGTATCGAAGACGACGAGGAAAACGAAGAAGATTTGTACCGCACTTTTGAGAAAATAAATATTAATCAATTTAAATAGTGACTATGTAGCTAATCGCTTTTGTCATTGTTGCCCTTATTATTATCATCGCGTTAAGTATTTATGCGTTTAAGTTGATAAATCGGTTAAAAGAGCAGCAACAAAAAATTCAATTTGCGGTATCGGCGCGATCAAAACGCCTCAAAGAGAGTATAGAAATTATTGCAAGAGCCATGCAAAATGATGAGTGTAATCATTCGGAAGGCGTTATTCGCCTAACGATGTTGCTGTTACCCTTTGGAAAATCGTTACAGCCTTATCAGGCGATGTTCGCTCTTTATCAGGTGGTAAAAGAAATGCCGACGCACGACGAAAGAAAGAATCTCCCCAAAAATCAGCGAATAAAGTTAGATTTAACGCGTGAAAATGCGGAACTAAAATTTGAAAAAGAAATTATGACGGAATTGCGTCGGTTTTTAACTGACCTAAAAATTTTAAGGAAATGTAATGTCTGAAACTATTTGGGATTTAGCGTTGATCCGGAAATATAATCAATCCGGCCCGCGTTATACGTCTTATCCGACAGCATTGGAATTTAATGAAAATTATACCAATGAAGATTTTATTGCAGCCGCCAACCGTTACCCCGAGCGGCCACTTTCACTCTATGTCCATATTCCGTTTTGTCATAGGCTATGTTATTTCTGCGGTTGTAATAAAGTCATTACTCGCCATCAACACAAAGCGGATATTTATCTTGATTTCGTAGAAAAAGAAATCAAAGTGCGGTCAAAATTATTCAAGAATCGAACGGCAACACAAGTGCATTGGGGCGGCGGTACACCAACTTATTTGACTGAAGCGCAGTCCGCACGCTTGATGGGATTATTGCGAGAACATTTTACATTTTCGGAGAATGCCGAAATCAGTATTGAAATGGATCCCCGAGAAATTGAATTATCAATGTTGGATCATTTACGCCGCATCGGCTTTAACCGTATTAGCATGGGAATTCAGGATTTTAATAAAGCGGTGCAAAAAGCGGTAAATCGCGAACAGGATGAGGCCTTTGTGCAGGCGCTATTAACGCGTGCGCGCGAGCTCGGTTTTCAATCAACTAATCTCGATTTAATTTACGGGCTGCCTTTGCAAACGGTTGAGAGTTTTATGTTTACCTTACAAAAGGTTATTGAATTAAATCCCGATCGCTTGAGTGTTTTCAATTACGCCCATCTGCCGAGTCGCTTTGCCGGTCAAGCAAAAATAAAAGAAGCACAATTACCCGCGCCGGAAACCAAGCTGGAAATTCTGCAAAAAACGATCGAAATCTTAGGCAACGCCGGCTATAAATTTATCGGCATGGATCACTTTGCCAAACCAGATGACGAACTGGCGATTGCACAGCAAAAAGGTATATTACACCGTAATTTCCAAGGCTATACGACGCAGGAAGAGTGTGATTTATTAGGGCTAGGCGTATCGGCAATCAGCCTGCTTGGCGACACTTATGCGCAAAATCAAAAAGTGTTGAAACATTATTACGCAGATATTGACACGAAAGGTATCGCTTTGCATAAAGGCTTAGTTCTCAGCGAAGAGGACTGCCTACGCCGCGATGTGATTAAACAGCTTATTTGCAATTTTAAACTTGATTACGCACCCATTGAGAAACAATATCGAATCAAATTTAAAACCTATTTCGCCGAAGATTTAGCGTTGTTAAAGCCTTTAATCGCGGACGGATTGATTAATGAAACGACAACCGGATTACAAGTGTCGCCAAAGGGGCGTTTGTTAATTCGTAATATTTGCCTGTGTTTCGACACTTACTCCCGCGCTCAAGCAAAACGTCAACAATTTTCACGGATTATTTAGTAAAGTGCGGTCGATTTGATGTGAGTTTTGTTTATTACACTTTGAGGTCATATCAGGAGATAATGTATAAGTGTGCGAATATTAATAGGTTTTAATTAAGGTTTGCATAAGGGTTAAAACGAGCACTTTGTGCTCGTTTTTTAATTGCAAAAAACTTTCTGTGCCTTGTTTATCAATTAGTGTGACCGGTTCAAGAATTTCCTCCTCTGCTCCGGTTTTTAACCATTTTGACGACACATTCAACCAATCTGCCAATACCTGTATTTTGTCTAAAGATGGAATCGACTGACCGTTCAACCACTTATAAATAGCTTGCGGCGTTACGCTTCCAGAAGCGTAACGCAAGTTAAATTCCCGCTCAATATCGGACACTTTAAACTTCTCTAAAGCAGCCGCTTTAAGTGCAGTTTTTAAACGTAAGCTAAAAAGCTTTTTTTCGTTGAATATGTTTTGCATTCGCAGATTATAGCGACTACGAAAACAATAAATTCGCCAAATGGTTTAAAATTTTTAAACTAATTAGTTGTTTAAGATTTAATATGAAGGTAGAATTTAGCTGAATTTTCATTCAACTAATAAAAGGAAATGTTTATGTTAAAACAACTGAAATACACCTCTATTTTAGCTTTATCCGCATTAGCTGTTGCTTGTTCAGGCGGCGGTTCCGGCTCTGCAGAAACACCGGATGGAACTAAAATTGATCTTACTAATAGCGATAAAGGCTTGATCGGTGGGAAAACGAATGATGGAGCCCTTATTGGCTACAACCAAAACCATTCTTTTTACGGCGTATGGGTCAATGACGATAAAACCCGCCAAGAAATTCGCTATCAAGGTAGCGCAACGCCAACAAGCAGCTTACCAAGAGGCAGTGCAACATATACCGGGCATGCGGTTCGCGCAAGAGACGGCATCATTGCACAAAATATCGGTGGCGTTCAAGCCGATGGAAAAATGACGTTAAATGTGAATTTTGATACGAAAAAAGTTTCCGGAAAATTGGATATTCCTTTGGCACGAGACATCACATTACATGAAACGGATTTAAATGGTAATCAATTTGCCGGTAAAGCCAGTGTGTTATTCAATGATGGAGGTCGTTACGAAGGCGGATTATTCGGGCCGAATGCAGAAGAAGCGGCAGGTTTAGTCACTTTTGATAATAATTCAAGTTTAAATACATCCTTCGGCGGTTATCGCTAATCTTATTTATCAGGCGGAATATTCCGCCTGTTTTCTTGTTTTACAATGAAAAAAATCACATTTTCTCTTTTGCTGTTTTGCGCATTTGTTGCTCATTCGGAAACGACGGAGCGTCTTCATTGGCAACACGTGCAAAAATACCCTCAAGCCATTGAAGCATTTTTATCTGAGAATTTATATCAATTAAGTGCCGACGAATTACATACACTTATCAATGCTTATCAAAGGTTGCCTCAACATAATCAGCGCTTTCTTCTCTTTGCTAAAGGCAGAATGGCGTTTTTACAACAAGATTATGCGATGGCGTCGACATTATACCGAACCGTGTTAGCGGAAAATCCGACATTAAATCCCGTCAGGATTGAGCTTGCCGTTACCCTTTTTCAGCAGAAACAGGACAATGCCGCACGCTTACAATTTGAAAAAGCAAAATCGGAACCGGCACTTCCTGAGTCAGCTCGACATCTCATCGAGGAATATTTGGCGGCATTAAAAGCACGACAGACGTGGCAAATCGATCTTTCGTTTCATTATTTGCGGGATAAAAATGTCAATAATGCTGCAGAGGCAGAACATATTGCGCTATCGGAGCGAGCTACATTAATGAAATCGGAAAAAATGCGCCCGCAATCCGCACATGGGCTGGCGTATCATTTGAGTCTTTCCCGCGATTTTAATCTTGTTGACTCTCATTATTTATTGGTCAGCAATAAACTGTGGGGAAAAAATTATTGGGATAATCATGAATATGATGATATTTCTCACCGCACTTTAGTGGGCTACGCCTACAAAACGGCAATGCAGACCTTAAAAATAAGGTCTTTTTATGAGCCTCGTTGGTATGGCAATCACCGTTACCGCTGGAATAATGGCATTGCTTTGGATTATGCCTATTGGTTAAATCCAAATTTACAGTTATCCCATGCGATAGAAATCGCAAAACAACATTATTTTTCCGATGACGTGTTGAATGGTCATTTGAAGCTTTTTTCATCAACCTTAATTTGGCAACCTTATGCGCAACAATTTTTTTATGTTGGCGGTGATGTTGTGGTTGAGCGTACCGCAGTGAAACAATATGCTTCCGACAGCAAAGGAGTTCGTTTGGGTTGGGGGCAGGAATGGGAATGGGGTATTTCATCACAAATCGGATTATCCGTAACCAAGCGAGAATATAAAGACATTGCAAAATTGGGGAATTTAGACATATTCTCTTTTGGTAAAAACCGTGAAGATAAAATTTATTCGGCAACTATCTTACTATGGAAACGGGATTGGCATTTTTTAGGGCTAACGCCGAAGCTGCAATTCAGTTGGAAAAAGCAAGAAAGTAATATTCCGCAGATGTATTCTTATCACCGGAAAAATATCAATTTGATTTTTGAAAAGACATTTTGATGATCAAAGTGCGGTCGATTTGTCGTGAGTTTTTATTATTGGCGATTTTCACATTCCGTGTTAAATTTGAGTGAAGTTTTATTCTATAACTGTAAGGATTTACTATGAAAAAATCAAAAATTATATCCGGTGTCGTAGGTGCATTAGTTTTGGCGTGGGCCGGTGGGGCTTGGTATACAGGGTCATTGGCGGAAAAAGAATATTTGCATCAAATCGAGGTCGGCAACGTGAAACTTCAGCAAGCCATATTGGGATATCCGCTGCAAATCGAATATAAAAATATTAGCTACGATCGTGGCCATTTTTCATCTGATGTAAAAGATGAGTTGATTATTCGCAGTAATGAAAAAACCTGGGTGATCCCTTTTTCCGAGAAAATTTATCATGGCCCATTTCCGTTTAATCGTGTAAAAAAATTCAATTTCATGCCTACTATGCTTGCCGCAGAAGGGCAATTAGATAAAAACGAAACAACACAATTTTTATTTGATTTAACAAAAAATGAGCGGCCGGTCACATTTAGCGGCGTTGTTAGTTATGCGCTAAATACGGCAGGAACGATAGATATTTTGGGCGGTGAGTACAATGATAACGAAGGTGCTTTGTTGTCTTGGGCGCCGATTAAGCTCGTTTTTGATCTGAATAAAAATTCGGAAGGCAGCAGCGAATTATTAACCGATAAAATTTCGTTGAATATTGCAGCTGATCGTGCACAAGATCGCTCCCCGTTAGTTTTGTCGCTCAATAAGCTTAAATTGAATGCCGATGTTAAGCAAACTCAATGGACAAGTATTTTTGCCGGAAAGACGAATTTCAATTTAGCTTCCTTTGAAATTAAAACTGAAACGGAAGAGGGGAAGCCGTTTACTTTCGGTTTGAATAATCTTGCTTCCACTTCCGTTATCTCTGCTGAAGATAAATTTGTGAATCAAAAATCGGATTTGTCTGTTGAAAGCTTAAATATCAAAGGTAAAGCGTTAGGTAAATTAACCTATGCTATCGAATTGAACCATTTTGATGGTCAGTCGCTTAATGATCTTTATGCGCTTATCTCGGAGTTAAGCGGTCCGAATCGGGCAATTGCGCAAACTAAGGTTGAACAAAAAATTCAATTGATTTTACTCGGTTTAGTGTCCGGTCAGCCGCAAATTAAGATTGCGCCGTTAGCGTTATCGGATAAAAACGGCAAAATTCAGTTGGATTTAAATCTTGCATTGAAATCTTCGCCGAAATTTGCTTCTAATGTGCGTAGCGTGTTAAAACAATTTAATGAATTTTCCGTTAACATTGACGTAAATAAAAATACGGCGGCTGCGCTTTTAAACGTTTTAACCGATGATGACGAAGATATGAAGCAGATTAATCTTCGTGAGAAAATCGAAGAATTTGCTGTAGAGGGACAACAACAGGGTATCGTGGTAAATAATGCCGATAATATGACGTTGAATTTGGCTCTTGATCCTGAAAAGGTCGAATTAAAGTTAAACGGAAATGTCATCCCTGAAGAGAAAATTCAGGCGGTTTTATTTATGTTGGCAATGGGCGTGATGAATTAAGTCGGAAAGTGCGGTCAATACCGTAAAAGTTTTGACAGATTAATTTCAAAAAATACTAACGGAGAGATTCGTTAGTATTTTTATTTGTGCCGAATAAGCGCTTGACATGACTTTCAAAAAAAAACGATAATGATTCCCAATTTTTAACTAAAAGGAATCAAAATGCGCTATTTAAAGCAAAAATTAACTTTATTGCCGCTGACGTTGTTTGTTGCAGCCGCCATGCAGGCAAATGCTCAAGAAGAACTGGGGGAAATTCGTGTAACCGCAGAAAATCAAGTTAAGCAATCGCTTGGTGTTTCGGTAGTCACCGAGAAAGATTTAACCAAACGTCCGGCTATAAACGATATTTCCGACGTTCTACGCACCATGCCGGGCGTGAATTTAACAGGTAACTCCGCCACAGGTCAGCGTGGTAATAAACGCCAAATCGATATTCGCGGTATGGGGCCGGAAAATACACTTATTTTAGTGGATGGCAAACCAGTGACGTCACGCAATGCGGAACGTTATGGGGTTCGGGGTGAACGTAATTCCCGTGGCGATAGTAACTGGGTGCCGACAGAAGCTATTGAATCAGTAGAGGTTTTACGAGGCCCGGCAGCCGCACGTTATGGTTCGGGAGCAATGGGTGGCGTTGTGAATATTATCACCAAGCCTGTCACCAATGATTTGCACGGTAGTGTCAGCTATTACACCAACCAACCGGAGGATAACAAAGAAGGGGCGACGAATCGTGTCGGTTTCAATTTAAGCGGCGCATTAATTAAAGACGTATTACAATTTCGTTTATATGGTAACTGGAATAAGAGTCAGGCGGACGATGTGGGAATTAACGGCGATCCGGCTATTGCAGGTCGCGAAGGTGTGCGTAATAAAGATATTAATGGTCGTTTAGTGTGGAACATCAACAAAGATCATAAGTTAACTTTAGACAGTGGTTTTAGCCGTCAAGGCAATGTTTATAACGGTGATACGCAAAATGGTTCCCGCGGGCTTTATAATAATGCGAATTATCCGGAAACCAGGACATTGGCCGCCAATAAAGCGGAGACGGCACGTTTATATCGTCAAAATTATGCTTTAACTTATGAAGGCAAATTTGATCGTTTCGATAATAAAACGTACGTCACTTTTGATAAAACCAAAAACAGCCGTTTACCGGAATTTTTGGCCGGCGGCCCGGAAGGAAGTTACGCAAGTACTTCTGATTTTAAAGATTCCGTTTTAAAAAATACCCGTTTTAGTTCTGAATTCTATATTCCGTTTACTTTAGGCGTAGAACAGATGCTGACTGTGGGTTTTGAGGGCGCACATAGCAGTTTGGACGATGCGTCTTCCATGACGCAATTGCTCGGCGGAAGACGTGATCGCTCCGGTAGGGTTATTTATGATTTGCCGGAAACGTTACCAAGTGGTGTCAGCAATGTTCGTGGAGGGCATTCCAGTCAAAGTGAATGGGCGGTATTTGTTGAAGATAATATTTTTGCAACGAAATCAACGGTGCTGACCCCGTCCTTGCGCTACGATTACAATACTTATTCCGGCTCAAATGTAAGCGGTGGCTTAAACTTCCTACAAGGATTAAGTGATCATTGGAAAATAAAAGGCGGTATTGCCCGCGCTTATAAAGCACCGAACCTCTATCAAACCAATCCGAACTATCTTTTATTTACCCTAGGTCAAGGCTGCCCGACCTATGTACCGAATGGCAAAACCTGTTATTTCCAAGGAAACAGCGAGATTAAACCTGAAACTAGCTGGAATAAAGAGATTGGTATTGAATATGACAAAGAGGGTTTGTTAGCTTCCGTTGCTTATTTCCGTAATGATTACCGTAACAAAATTGTGTCTGACGCGGAGTTTATTGGGTACAGCAACATTGGAAACTATGTGTATAAATGGGGCAATGCAAACCGCGCGGTGATTGAAGGCCTGGAAGGAAACCTAACCTTGCCATTAATTGAAGATAAATTATCTTGGGTTAATAATTTCACCTATATGCACAAAACCAAAAATAAAGATACCGGCAACCCGCTTTCTATCGTACCGAAATATACGCTGAATTCCAGTTTGAGTTATCAAATCACCGATGCGCTGGATGCAATGTTGACGTACACGCAGTACGGCAAACAAACATCCCGAAAAAATCCGGAAAATCGCATGGAAAATGGTAATAATAGCCACGTTAATCAATTAGCAAATTCATCCGATATTGGCAGTTACGCCATTTGGGGCTTGAGTGCCGGTTATAATTGGAAGAATGCCGTCAGCATTCGGATCGGTGTAAATAATTTATTTGATAAGCGGATTTATCGTTCTTCAAGTAGTACCAATTACAACGCGCATACTTACAATGAGCCGGGACGTGCTTATTATGCGACGTTAAAATACGCTTTCTAATTGTAATCATGTGTAAAATGTATGCGAAATGAATTTCGCGTACATTTTTTCTCTATTTTATGTCAAAGTTAGTTTTTTCTATTCTCGTAATGTGTTTTACACTACAGGTCAATTCGGCGCCCAATCAGCAAGTTCCTGAAATAAATAAGGAAACGGCGACGTTTTACCACATTAGCCAACAAGATATTGAATTTTCGGGGAGATCTTATCGCTTATTTATTGCGGCGCCCAAAATAATTGTACAACCATTATCCGTATTGTATTTGTTGGATGGTAATGCACATTTTCCGCTCGCGCTAAACTCGGTGAAAACCGACCGCACTTTACCGCTAATTGTCGGAATCGGCTACCCCGATAGCCGCGCTTATTCTATCGTACGGCGCACTAAGGATTATACGCCGCCCGCGATCGGCCTTGAATTTCAACAAGGCGGCGAAGCGGAGGGCTTTTTACAGTTTATTCGTTCACAGGTTAAACCGACTATTGAAGCAAAATACGCTATTGATCACGCGCAGCAATATTTCTTCGGGCATTCTTTTGGCGGATTATTCGGATTGTATATTCTGTTTAATCAGCCTGAATTGTTCCAATATTATACGATTGCCAGCCCGTCTCTTTGGTGGGGCGACGGCGTAATTATTCCGCGGCATAAGCCTTGGATAAACCATTCTCCGCATGCAATATGGGTCACGCTGGGCGAATACGAAGAACGGCCGGAGGAAGATCCGCAAATGACGAATGAGCGGTTGAATAAAATTAAGCGACGACAGCGTATTTTATCGACTAGAAAGCTGGCAGACGAGCTGGCGCAGCAAGGACAGCCCGTTACGTTTGAATTACTACCGCGAGCCAATCACGGAGCCGCAATTTTACCGGCCATTCAACAGACTTTAGGCCGGATGCAGCATAGTCAGCCGTGAGTCAGTATCTCTAAAAATGCGCCGACGGTGTGAAATGAGCCGAATAGAATGACTACATCTTGGTTTGAAGCGGTTTTTAATGCGGAAAATATACCTTGGCTTACGGAGTCTTCTGAAACCGAATCCGCTGCCGGCGCTAATTGTCGTAGTAACAAAGCCAATTCATGTCCACTCCGCCCACGGGAACCGTTTAATGTTACGCAATGCCATTTGTCCACGACGGATAATAAGGGGGAAATAATCCCTTCGGCATCCTTATCTTTTAAAATACCGCAAACAGCGATAAGTCGGCCTGAAGTAGTTTCTTTAAGTGCGGTCAATTTTGCCGATAAATAATGAGCGGCATGAGGATTATGACCAACGTCAATGATAATTTTTGGAAAATCGGCAATCGGTTTGTTTAATTTCTTTGCAAGAGAAATTAATTGCGCCGATTTAATGAGCTGAAAGCGCCCGTTGAGTTCAACTTGCTGCAGCGAATTTCGGATAACATCGGGAGATATGTCAAAAGGCAGTTGTTCAACTGCCGCTAAAGCCGTTGCGGCATTTTGTAATGGAATTTTGCAAAACGGCAAATTTTCTAACCGCACTTTTTGTCCGCGCCATTGCCAGGTTTTGTCGCCGACGCTAAAAGACCAATCCAGCTCGCGGCAAGACAAGGCGCAATTTAATGTTTGCGCAAACATGAGCATACTTTGCGGAATAACCGGTTCGCCAATAATCACCGGCTTATTGGCGCGGAAGATACCGGCTTTTTCAAACCCGATTTCCTCACGGGTTGAACCGAGAAAATCGGTATGATCAATATCGATACTCGTAATGACGGCAAGATCACTATCCACGATATTTGTCGCATCTAAACGACCGCCAAGCCCAACTTCAAGAATGACGACATCAAGTTTTGCTCGTTTAAATAAATGTAATGCGGATAATGTACTAAATTCAAAGTAAGTTAGCGATTCGGTTCTATTTTCTTCAATAAAAGCAAAAGATGTTGTGTGTTGATCGTCTTCCAACTCTTGATTTTGAATTCTTACCCGTTCGTTGTAACGTAATAAATGTGGTGAAGAATAAACACCGACACGGAATCCGGCATTAATCAGAATCATTTCCAACAAGCGACAGGTTGTACCTTTCCCATTTGTCCCCCCTACGGTAATGACATAGGGAGCAGGCGTTAATAAATCCAATGATTGAGCGACTTTCTTGATGCGTTTGAGACCAAGATCAATCGTTTTGGTATGGCTATTTTCTAAATAAGAAAGCCACTGCGCAAGTGACGAAGTGGCTTTGAGTTGATGGTTAAGATTATTCATGAGAAAGTAATTCGCTTTCGACGAAAGGAGACGGATGATTCATTAATTTACTCACCAGACCGGCTAATGTCGTACGCATATCGGCACGTTTTACAATCATATCGATTGCGCCTTTTTCCAGCAAAAATTCAGCGCGTTGAAAACCTTCCGGCAGTTTTTCACGAACAGTTTGTTCAATAACACGCGGCCCTGCAAAACCGATAAGCGCTTTCGGCTCGGCAATATTGATATCACCCAGCATCGCAAAACTGGCGGAAACGCCGCCGAGCGTCGGATCCGTTAATACAGAGATAAACGGAACACCGTTTTCACGCATTTTAGCGAGTACAGCGCTGGTTTTTGCCATTTGCATCAGCGAGAAAAGCGCTTCTTGCATTCGCGCACCGCCGCTGGCAGAGAAGCAAATAAACGGGCAATTCAGTTCCATGGCTTTTTCCGCCGCTTTAACAAATTTAGCGCCGACCACAGAACCCATGGAGCCGCCCATGAAACCGAAGTTTGAAGCGGCAACAACGACCGGCATACGATACAAGGTCCCTGCCATGACGATTAACGCGTCTTTTTCTCCCGTATCTTTTTGGGCTGCGCTGAGACGATCTTTATATTTTTTTAAGTCTTTAAATTTCAGTATGTCTTTCGGCTCCAATTCGGCAGCCAGTTCTTGTGACGAACCTTCGTCAAGTAGTGCCAATAAGCGCTCGCGAGCGTCAATGCGCATATGATGACCGCACTTAGGGCAAACTTGTAAATTACGTTTAACTTCTTCGCTATATAAAACCTGTTCACAGGACGTACATTTCGTCCACACGCCTTCCGGAACATTGGCTTTACGCGAGCCGGTCGTGCCGGTATTTTTACTAAAGATTCGATCAATCCAGCTCATTTTTTTCCCTTTATTTTGGATTAGAAAATCGGTCGTATTAGACCATAAATTCAGCGCCTTTGCTAGTCAGATTAGTTAGTCATTCAAAAACAACGGTCCCATGTCGGATTGGGGAATTGCAAACTTTTCAGGGTAAATGACTTTCACCAAATACAACCCCTCTGCAGGTGCGGTCGGCGCAGCCAAAGTTCTATCTCTTTGTTGAAGTAACCAATTCATCCATTCTATTGATTGATGCCCCGCACCGACTTCAATAAGGCTCCCTACAATGTTTCGTACCATATGATGCACGAACGCATTGGCTTGGATATCCACAATAATATACTTTCCTTGCCGAATGACGTTAAGATGGTGAATATTACGCCAAGGCGTATTCGATTGGCATTGTGCGGCACGAAATGATGAAAAATCATGCTCTCCGAGCAAATATTGGCCGGCCGAATGCATTTTGTTGTGATCAAGTTCTAAATGGCAATGAGTAATGCCTGCGGGTAAAATTGCCGAGCGTAGTTTATTGCAATATAAAATATAACGATAGCGACGTGCAATGGCGGAAAATCGGGCATGGAAATCACGACTTACTTCCTTTGCCCAACGTACGGCAATATTGTCCGGTAAATTGGCGTTCGTGCCGAACGCCCAGGCTTTTTCCGAACGAAATGCATGTGTTTCAAAATGTACGACCTGTCCTGTTCCATGAACGCCCGAATCGGTTCGCCCCGCGCAAAAGACGTCGATTTTTTCATTAGCAACAAAAGATAATGCTTTTTCCAGTTCGGCCTGTACGCTGAGAACATTTGCTTGTCGCTGCCAGCCGAAATAATATCGGCCGTCATATTCGATTCCCAAAGCAATTTTCATGGCTATTCCCTTTTTCACGAAAACAAAAACACCAAAGTTTCCTTTGGTGTTTTTAACAAGCAACGATGATTACGCACGTTTGAAGTCAATATGCATAAGTTTCGGCTTGAACGGGTGACGTTGCATCGCTTGAACTTTAACAGCGGTCTCTTTGTCGTTAATTACAAGTGTAATTACATCGCTATAGAACGAATCATGCGCTTGCGCATTATTTACTTCATCGTGGTTTAATAGAATTGAAACCGGTTCTTCGCTTCCGCCATAAACAATAGCAGGAATTTGACCGTTACGACGAAGGCGGCGGCTCGCACCCTTACCTTGCGTCTGACGAACTTCAGCGTTAAATTTAAATGCCATTTTTTGTTCTCTTTAATAAAAAATAAAATTAAAAACTGCAGGCGACCCAGCAATTTTTCTCAATCATCCCAATTAATTGGGATGTCGGATTATAGTTTATTCATATAGCTAAAGCAAATTGTTCTAGGAAAATATATTCGAGGAAGTTAGAATGAAAACCCTGAATTTCTGCAAAAATTAAGTGAATAAGAGTGAAAAGATGGAGTATTTGATTAGCTTTTTTACAGATTACGGCTACTGGGCCGTTCTTTTTGTGTTGATTGTCTGTGGTTTTGGCGTTCCCATTCCCGAAGATATTACACTGGTTTCCGGCGGAGTAATTGCCGGGCTTTATCCCGAACAAGTTAATGTACATATTATGTTAGTGGTAAGTATGTTAGGCGTTTTACTCGGCGATAGTACGATGTATTGGTTAGGGCGCATCTACGGCGCCAAAATTTTGCGTTTTCGCCTTATGCGGAAATTGGTCAATGCAAAACGGTTGAGAATGGTTAAGGAAAAATTCGATCGATACGGCAATCGTGTATTATTTGTTGCCAGATTTCTACCCGGCTTACGTGCGCCGATTTATATGGTTTCCGGAATTACACGTAAAGTCAGTTATTTTCGTTTTGTTTTTTTGGATTTCTGCGCCGCAATAATTTCTGTTCCTGTTTGGATTTATCTTGGCGAACTCGGCGCCAGAAATATTGAATGGCTCGAAGAGCAAATCCATCGCGGGCAACTTATCATTTATATTTTTATCGCATTGGTGGCGCTTTTTCTGGTTTGGAAATGGCGAAAAAATCAAAAAGCTAGTCAAAACACCGATAACCGTAAAGAGTTGTAAAAGTGCGGTCAAAATTTTTATCGTTTTCTAAAGTCAAGAAGGACAAAAAGGCGGTTAATTAACCGCCTTTGTTTATCAAGTATCTATCGAACGGGAACTAGCCGTTAATAAATTTTTCACCTAATTCAATATCTGCACGAAGGGTCGGCAACATGTTTTCCAGAGCACTTTGTTCAAAAGTGCTTAATGGGCCGATAGGCAATAATTCTTCAATCCCTTCTTTACCTAAACGAACCGGCTGAGCAAAGAAGCGAGCATATTTGCCGTCGCCTTCTACATAAGCGCATTCTACAACGGTTTCGCCATTTAATCCTTTTACTAATGCTCTTGCAAAGCGAGCGGCAGCTTGAGCCATAGACAGCGTTGCCGACCCACCGCCGGCTTTCGCTTCAACAACCTCGGTACCGGCATTTTGAATACGTTTGGTTAATGCTTTGACTTCATCTTCCGCCCAAGTCGCGTATTGAACTTGAGACAATAATGGCAGGATGGTGACCCCGGAGTGTCCGCCGATAACCGGTACTGAAGTTCGGGACACGTTTAG
The DNA here is from genome assembly GCA_963525745.1 of uncultured Pasteurellaceae bacterium. Lineage (GTDB taxonomy): Bacteria > Pseudomonadota > Gammaproteobacteria > Enterobacterales > Pasteurellaceae > CAURMH01. The sequence goes on from CAURMH010000004.1 coordinate 15,283, forward strand.
GTTCTTCAATTCCGCAACGAAAGTTTCAGAGCGGAGAACATCCAATGTCGTGATACCAAATAATTTTCGTTTATCATAGATGCCCGCTTTTTTTAACACTTCGGCCGCAATGGCAACCGTCGTATTGACTGGATTGGTAATGATGCCGATACAGGCTTTCGGACAGGTTGTTGCTACTTTTTCAACAAGATTGCGAATAATCCCGGCATTAATGTTAAACAGATCGGAACGGTCCATGCCCGGTTTCCGAGCAACACCGGCAGAAATTAAAACGACATCAGCACCTTTTAGTGCCGGTGTCGGATCTTCGCCGGAAAAGCCTTGAACGTTAACGGCTGTCGGAATATGGCTGACATCTACGGCCACTCCGGGCGTAACCGGCGCAATATCGTAGAGAGAAAGTTCTGTTTCGGCGGGAAGCTGTAATTTTAATAATAGCGCTAGAGCTTGGCCGATGCCGCCGGCGGCGCCTAATACTGCTACTTTCATAATGTTCTCCTATGGTTGTGTGAGATAAAATTTAATCTTAATGAGGTAGATTCTAAAGCTTTCTAATAGCAAACTCAATAAATCAGTTAAGTTTAATTTACCCTTAACTTTACATGATCATTTGTGATAACGAATGCGAATTAGAGTTGCACTTATTGCATTTTTATGCAATTCTCACGAAAAGTTATTAAGAGGTAAATTAGAATGAATAGCCTAACCAATGCTTTTAAAGCCCTCCTCGCGGAAGAACGTTTTGGTTCTCAGAATGAAATCGTCGATGCATTAAAAAGTCAGGGATTTAACGTTAATCAGTCAAAAGTTTCCCGTATGTTGAGTAAATTCGGTGCAGTTCGCGCCCGTAACTTAAAAATGGAAGTGGTTTATTGTTTACCGAACGAACTCAGTGTGCCAAATACCAGTAGTCCTTTAAAAAATCTTGTGATTGACATTGATCATAACGACATACTCATTGTTATCAGAACAAGTCCCGGTGCCGCCCAGCTTATTGCGCGTTTGCTTGATTCTATCGGAAAACCGGAGGGGATTTTAGGCACAATTGCCGGCGATGACACTATTTTTGTTACGCCGACAAAAGGAATGCGGATTGATGATTTAATCCAAACGATTCAACATTTATTTGAAACGTCGCTCTAATGAATATTTTAATTACCGGCGGAACAGGTTTTGTGGGGCGGGCGCTCATTCAAAAATTAATTGAACGGGGGGAGCAAGTCACTATTTTAAGCCGTACCCCACAAAATTTCACGGACTGTTTCCCTAAAACAATTCGTTTTTTGACCGCACTTTCTCCGACAGATACCTTTGATGCCGTGATTAATCTGGCCGGGGAACCTATATTTAATCGGGCATGGACCGAAAAACAAAAAAATATTCTTTTCCGAAGTCGCATAAATCTCACCAATCAACTGGTGGAAAAGATCAATCTGGCGAAACAGACTGGTGTTTTAATTTCCGCTTCGGCGACAGGGATTTATGGTGATTATGGTAATGCGCCGATTACGGAGCAAAGCCCTGTTCGACAACATTTTGTTGCAAAATTATGTCGGGAGTGGGAACGGGCTGCATTGCGAGCAAAGACGAGAGTTTGTGTGATGCGTATAGGGATGGTGCTTGATAAATCGGGAGGTGCATTAAATAAAATGTTACCGATATATCAACGGGGATTGGGTGGTCGGTTAGGGGCCGGCACACAGTATTGGAGCTGGATTGCGCTTAAGGATATGGTGAATGGGATATTATTTTTGCTCGATAATTCAAATGCTCAAGGTATTTTTAATTTTTCGGCACCCACGCCCGTTACGAATCAGGAATTTAATCGACAATTAGGAAGAACTCTCCATAAGCCTTCCTGCTTGCATGTGCCGGCCCCACTGCTAAAATTCATTTTGGGAGAACGGGCGAGTATTTTATTAGACAGTCAAAAAGTTTATCCGATAGCATTATTAAAACATGGGTTTATTTTTCAATTTTCCGTCTTGGAAAATTATTTACAAAAAGATTTGATTGGTTAGAACAAAAACGCCTCTAAAAAGAGGCGTTTCGTATAAACCGATAAGATTAATCATCGCTAGAAAAAATAGACAATAATCTTAATAAACTCAAGAAAAGATTATAAATTGCCACATAAATGCTCACTGTTGCACGAATATAGTTTGTTTCTCCACCGTGAATGATGTTGCTGGTCTCATACAAAATAGTCATTGTTGAGAAAATCACAAATAATGCGCTAATTGCTAACGACAATGCCGGGATTTGGAAAAACAAGCTCGCTATTACCCCTAATAGTAAAACGATAAACAAGGCAAACATTGCGGAAGAAAGAAACGACATGTCTTTTTTAGTCGTTAAAACGTAAGCGGAACAGGCAAAAAAGACAAGTGCGGTTCCGGCAAATGCCAACATAATAATATCCGACATACCATAAGCAATATAGGTGTTTAAAATCGGCCCGACGGTGTACCCCATAAATCCGGTAAATGCAAACGCTGCCAGAATACCCGCGCCACTATTTGCCAGGCGGTAAGTCAAGAAAAGCAAGCCGTAAAAACCGACTAACAATACAATGATATTCGGATAAGGCAGGTTCAAACTCATTGATATATAAGCGACAATTGCCGAAAATGCCATTGTCAATCCCAATAAAAAATAAGTGTTACGCAATACTTTATGCGTATGTAATAGTGATTCTTCGCGAGAATTTACAATGATGCCCGATTGCATACATACTCCTTAATTAGAACAAATAAAGCCCCTAAGGTAATGTTCGATATGAGAAAAGTCAATGTATTAAAACTAAAAATTGTTATTTATTTGACCGCCACTTCAATTAATTGAGTAAATTATCATCTATTGAGTTAATATTTGGATTTTTTCTATTTACTTATGTGTTTTTTTCATTATACTACGCAACCGTTATTACGGAGGAATGGTCGAGTGGTTGAAGGCACCGGTCTTGAAAACCGGCGAGGGTTTACGCCCTCCGTGAGTTCGAATCTCACTTCCTCCGCCATCAAATTTTAAGCCATAAACATAAAGTTTATGGCTTTTTCGTCGTTCTCAAACCGAATTTTCTCTTTCTTTCTTTCTTTCTTTCTTTTAAAATATGATCTTAATCATAGATTTATAATCCTTTTATTGATAATTATTCCGACATGTGCATAATACAAAGATGAGAATAGATTTCATTTGAGGTTTAAGATGGGTAGTTTTCGATTATTTTGTCTTCGTTGCCTTTTGGTTATTTTTTCCTTTTTTACTTTTACATCACAAGCACAAGAAAATTATCGGCAACATATTGATGATATTGCTCAACGTTTAGAGAAGACCATTCAATTTTATCAACAGGGACAGATTGATGAGGCGCGCACGGAAGTTCAAATGGCCTACTTTGAGGTTTTTGAAAATTTAGAAGGGCCGATTCGCATCAATTTTTCCGCACAGAAAAGTTACCAAATGGAAGCGACTTTTGGTGAAATTCGGAAGATGATTGGCGAAAATCAGTCGATAACAAGTGTTACCGATAAAATTAACGAACTTAAAAACGCGCTTTATGATGTTCTCCCCTCTTTAGAAGAAGGGCATCGCCTTAATGCCGACGGGCAGCATGATGTTTATGATAATCCGAAAATTGCACAGTATTGGAAAAACAATTTTAACGTTATTGATGATTTGTTTGCTCAAGGTATTGAAGCTTATCAAAATAATGATTTTGACAGCGCTAAAAAGGCATTTCAACAGGCTCAATATGAAGGTTATAAAAATTCCGAGATGGAAATGGCCATCCGCCAATATCGTTCGTCGGAAGTTTCAGCGAATATTAATCAACAATTTTACGCTTTAATTCGGCTAAGCGGTCAGCCTGAGCAAATCAACAACCTGGCTTATCAAACTACCGCCCTATTGCAAAATATAGAAGAATATCTGCCGGATCTGCCGACGACACGTGAAACACAGGATGTCAGCGCGATAACAAATTCAATCGAATCGCCTCAACCGGAAAAAAATTGGGCTGATGTTGCCGCTGAAATTAATCAAGGCATCCGACATGCAATTGTTATTTATGAGCAGGGCGATCCTAAAAAAGCAATGTTGATCGTGCAGGATGTTTATTTCGATATTTTTGAAAATAGCGGTATGGAAAATAAAATTGGTTCCCGTGATAGTAATTTCAAAGCCGAATTGGAGGGATATTTTACCCGTTTGGTCAGCTTAATGAAGGCAAATCAGGGCGATAAATTAAATGAGCAGGCGGCAGGGCTTAATCAAGGCTTAACGAAAGCGATAAACATGTTGCAAGAAGGGCAACAAAGCGGGTGGGCAATATTCCTATATAGTTTACTTATTATCGTGCGTGAGGGGCTTGAGGCGTTATTAATTGTAGCGGCTATCATGGCATACATGATTAAAAACGATCATCATGACAAATTGCCGATTATCCGTCAGTCGGTTTATGTTGCGCTTATTGCCAGTGTAGTGACCGCGTTTTTCTTCCAACTTATTTTCGAAAATTCGGGACAAAATCGTGAACTATTGGAAGGTTTTACCATGATAATAGCGGTTGTAATGCTATTTATGATGAGTTATTGGCTGTTATCTAAAGTGGAAGCGCAAAATTGGAAGCGTTATTTGGAAGGTAAATTATCTACCGCCTTGACAACCGGTTCGTTAGCGGGGCTGTGGCTGACCAGTTTTCTTGCTGTCTATCGAGAAGGCGCTGAAACCGTTTTGTTTTATTATGCTTTGATTAGCGATGTAAAAAGTGCGGTCGGTTTCGCTTATCTTTTTGCCGGTTTTGCCGTCGGCATCGTTATCTTAGCTATTTGTTACTTTATCATGCGCTACAGCGTGGTTAAACTGCCGCTTAAACCGTTTTTTGTGTTTACGGGTTCCTTTATGTATCTCATGGCTTTTGTTTTTGCCGGAAAAGCCGTGCTTGAACTTATTGAAGGTAAATTATTTGAGCCGACTTTAGTCGCCCATGTGCCGGAAATTTCTTGGTTAGGCGTTTATCCTTACCTTGAAACGCTTATTCCGCAAGCCGTGCTCATTATGGCGGCAATCGCGGCATTATTTGTGATGAAGCAGCAAAACAAACGACGCGCATAAAAGATTTACTTAACTCAAATCAGGAGAATTAAAATGAAAAAATTGTTACTTACCACCAGCCTGCTTGCAGGAATGTTCGCCGCCTCTTCAGCGAATGCGTTTACCGAATACCCAATCGGCGAAGCGGTAACGATGAATGAAATGGAAATTGCGGCGGTTTACTTAAAACCGATTGATATGGAGCCTCGCGGTATGGGGCTGCCGGCGGCAAAATCCGATATTCATTTGGAAGCCGATATTCATGCGACGAAAGGTAATAAAAACGGGTTTGGCGACGGCGAATGGATGCCGTACCTGACCATTGCTTATACGTTAGTGAATACGGATACTGGTGAAAAACAAGAAGGTTCATTCATGCCGATGGTTGCCGGCGATGGGCCTCACTACGGCGCCAATGTAAAAATGATGGGCGTGGGTAATTATAAATTAACGTATCATATTGATCCGCCGTCTAAAGCGGGCATGCATCGTCATACTGACGAAGAAACCGGCGTAGGTCGTTGGTGGAAACCGTTTGATGTCAATTATGAATTTAAATTTACCGGCATTAAATAACTTTTATAACCGCACCCACAAAGGATGTGGGTGCATCTCCGTTTGCTTATCCGGACGTTTATTGATGTGAGATGATGAATTACTTTTTTATTTTTTTCTTACAAGCCGTATTGCCTTTTAGTATATTGCTGGGCCTGAATGTGGCTTGTCAGCAAACGATTCGTATTAACTCATTAATTAAATTGAGTATTTTGGGGTTTCTTCTAGGCGTAGCATTCTATTTATTGTTACCCAAAGGTCAAATCGTCCATTTAAGCACCACTCTCGGATTATTTGTTTTATTTCTGTTATTTACGCTAAATCATTTTTGGCTTCCTGCCCGATTCACGTATTCTTGGCAATTTATTTTATCTTTCATCGCCGGAACCTATTGGGCCAAAGACCCTAATATCACGGCGATTATCAACATTGATGTCGTCAATACCGAATCGATTTTACATTTAAGTGCGGTCATTTTCGGTTTTATTTTTTGTTTATTTACCGCCTCATGGCTTGTGATTTTGTTGCGACAGTTTCAAAAAGCGAATCTTCGCTTAGCCGATCGTCTCAATTCGGTCATATTTGTTATTTTGCTGCTTTTTCTCATTATTCCCCTTTGTGCTGATTTGTTGCTCACTTTAATGAAATTACAAGCGATTGAGTTAACAAAATTTCGCCTCAGCTTTGTGGCAAAAGCCGGCGTAATAACCCTATGGCTAAATCATCTTTGCGTCATTCTATTCATCGTCATCGGCGTTCTATTTTATTTTTATGTCTATCGACCACATAAACGCCGGATGACAATGATTGAAAATCCGATTGAAAAACGTAAAGAAATAGCCGCCGGTCGAACTTCAATGCGGATTCTTTATTGGGGGCTGGTAATTTGCTTGACGATTTTCAGTCATCAGCTTTATTGGGCGCAAATCGGTTCTCGGCCGCCGCAACTCTCAAAAGCCACGGCTGTAAGATTAGACGATACACAAAATCTTAGAATCCCCCTCGAACAAGTTAAAGACGGTAAACTGCACCGCTTCGTATGGGTGGCTGATGACGGTAAAGCCGTCCGTTTTTTCATCATTAATCGTCAGCCCGACCATATTAGCTTAGCCGTGGTATTCGACGCTTGCTTATTGTGCGGCGATCAGGGCTATGTGATGGAAGATAACCAAGTCATTTGCGTAGGTTGCGGCGTACATATGTTCATTCCTTCGCTAGGTAAACCCGGCGGATGTAACCCTGTACCGATTGAAAATTGGCAACAAACGGACAAAGACGTCGTTATCAATCGAAAAAGTTTAGAAGACGGCCTCAATTTATTTTCGACCGTAGTGGAGATTAACGTGACTGATCCGATTAGCGGAAAACAATTAACCAATACGAAAACCGAATTTAAATATAATTATGAAGAAAAAACGTATTTCTTTGAAAATGAAGCCAATTTGGAGCAATTTCGAAATGATCCGACCCGATTTTTACATAAGGAGCAATAATGTTAATCAGAATGCTGTATCAATCTTGGCGTTTCGGGTTAAAGCGTAAATTATTGGCGATTACGACGATTTTTTTGGCTGCAGGTCTCGTTTCGGCACTTTTAGCCGTTTCTATTGATATTGGCGATAAAATGGCCAAGGAACTCAAATCCTACGGCGCCAATATTTTAATTGAACCCGCCGGCAGCGCCGCATTACCTGAAGGATTTAATGAGCATATCGCATTGCATAATCAGGATTTTATTGATGAAAAAGAACTGCCTAACATTAAAGATATTTTTTGGCGCAATAATATTGTCGGCTTTGCTCCTTTGTTAAGGGCTGAAGTGGAAATGTCGGTAAAATCGACCGCACTTAGCCAAAAAATTAGCCTGCTAGGCACCTTTTTTGACCACCAAATTAGCATTCCGGACGAAGAGGATTATCACACCGGGCAAAAGATTATCAGCCCCTATTGGAACGTTCGCGGAAAGTGGGTTGATGATAAAACAAATCGTTTCGGCACAGAAATCCCGGCGCTTATCGGCGAACAATTAGCCAAATCGACAAAATTAGATATTGGTTCCCACCTTACGCTTAGTTATCAGGACGGTAATGAAGGTCGTCAGCTAAAGGTGCGGATCGAGGGAAGCGTGAGCACAGGCGGAAGCGAAGATAATCAGCTCATTTTGCCGCTAAGTGCGGTGCAAAATTTGCTGGGCTTAGAAGGAAAAATTCAAGCAATCAAAGTCTCGGCGTTAACCGTGCCGGAAAATGCATTATCACGCAAAGCGCGCGCAAACACGGATGCGCTTGATGCGGAAGAATATGATCGCTGGTATTGCACGGCTTATGTTTCCTCTATTTCGCATCAACTTGAAGAAGCCATTTCCGGCGCCATTGTTCGTCCGATTTGGCAAGTCGCCGCTTCGGAGGGGGTTATTGTCGGTAAAATACAGTTATTACTCGCCGTCGTGACGGTTGCCGCACTGCTCGCCGCCGCAATGGGCATTGCGTCGTTAATGACAACGGGGATCATTGAACGCGCGAAAGAAATCGGTTTAATGAAGGCGCTAGGGGCTTATTCGTGGCAAATCGAATTACTCTTTTACTGCGAAGCGGCGCTTAGCGGATTGCTCGGCGGATTGCTCGGCTGTGTGGCAGGTTGGGGCTTAGCCCGTTTTATCGGAACGGCGCTTTTCGGTACGCCTCTTGATTTTGCATGGATCGTTATTCCTTGCGTATTGACGCTTTCCGTTTTAATTACCTTGATCGGAACCTGGTTTCCCGCTCACCGAATTGCCAAACTTTATCCCGTGGAGGTGCTGTATGGCCGCACGTAAAAGTCTATTTTGGTCTCTGATCTTTCGCGCATTACGTCTCCGTTTACAACGCGTTCTCATTATTTTTACCGCGTTAACCGTCGGCGCCGGTATTGTAACCGCAATGGCTGCGGTATATTTCGATATTAATACTAAAATGAGCCGAGAATTGCGTACTTTTGGCGCAAATTTTTATATCGGCTCGGCGCATAATGAATTAATATCTGAAGAACAAATAAATGAAATTCTTGAATTGACGCCCCATGGACTCATCACCGCAGCAAGTCCCTATTTATACGGCGTGGCGCGAACCGATCTGGAAAAAATCGTCATCATGGGCGTTTGGTTTGATAATATCAGACAGTTATCGCCTTATTGGCAGATTACCGGTAGCGCAATCGGCGTGAATTTTGATGATAAAAATGCCATGATTGGAAAAAATCTGGCAGAGCGCTTACATTTAAAAGTGGGTGATAAATTAACGCTTTCTAAAAATGCGGCGGAGAAGCATCAATTTACCATAAAAGGCATTGTTGAAGCCGGTGATGCAACAGATGCGATGCTGATCGTCGGTCTTGAATTCGCTCAAAATTGGTTGGAAAAAGAAGGGCTTGCGAATAATGTCTTGTTAATCATAAAAAACGATCAAAACCAGGCGGAACAATTTGCTCAAGATCTTGAGCGAAATTACCCTGATCTCTCTGCGCGACCGATTCGTAAGATTTCCGCTTCAGAAGGACAAATTCTCAATAAAATTAAAGGATTAATGGGATTGATCGCGCTGGTTATTCTTATTTTGGCAACGCTTTGTGTCAACACCACACTCATTGCCATTGTCGGCGAACGGGCGAAAGAATTTGCCCTGCAAAAAGCATTGGGCGCCGGAAAATCCGATATTATTAAACAAATCGGCACGGAAACGCTCATTATCGCTTGCGGCGCGATTATCGCCGGGTTGATTTTAGGTTACGGATTGGCTCAATTATTAGGCCTAACCGTATTTAAAGCGTATATTGACATGCGTTTACCGGTTATTCCGATCACTATCGCATTATCGCTAGCGGTCGCGTTTTTAGCGGTCATTATTCCGACACAACGCGCCCTCGCCATTCAAACCGCTAACGTCTTAAAAGGGGAGTAATATGACTGAGGTTATCATTGAAACTCGGCATTTATACAAACGTTTCGGCCAAGTTACCGCATTGGAAGACATTAACATTCAAATCCGAAAAGGGGAATTTGTTGCCATTATGGGGGCGTCCGGTTCGGGAAAAACAACATTAATGAATATTCTGACAGGCTTAGATACGGCGACGGACGGTCAGGTAATATTGGATGGCATTGATTCCGCACAATTGGACGAAGTCGGTCGGCAGCGTTTTCGTGCGGAAAAAATCGGTCTTGTTTTTCAACAATTTCATTTAATTCCGTATCTGACCGCACTTGAAAATGTCATGTTGGCTCAGCACTATCACAGCGTAATTGACGAATCGGCAGCAAAAGCCGTGCTTGAACAAGTCGGCCTTGCACATCGTATGGCTCACCGCCCAAGCCAACTTTCCGGCGGCGAACAACAACGAGTTTGCATTGCTCGTGCATTGGTTAACCGGCCGCCCGTTATTTTTGCCGACGAGCCGACCGGCAATCTTGATGAAGCAAATGAAAAATTAGTGTTGGATATTCTTTGCGATTTAAATCGGCAGGGAAGAACGATTGTGATGGTCACGCATAATCCGGAATTGGGATTATTGACCGATCGAACGCTTTTTCTACAACACGGCAAATTCTTACGCGAAGAAACCAATCAACACACATTAAACCGAATCGGAGCATAACGATGGGACAAACCGTTTTTAAATTGATTTGTATAAGTGCGGTCATTTTCGGTCTCGTTTCCTGCAAAGAAGAAATCGCTCAAGTGGGGCGCGCTGCGCCTGAAATCGCCGCTTACGATATGTTCGGACAGGAAGCTAAACTTGCCGATTGGCAAGGCGTCCGTCTATTGACCTTTTGGTCGTCGAGTTGTGGCGTTTGTATGGCGGAACTGAAAGAATTAGAAAATTTGGCGGCGGCATATCCGAATAAGGTTGCGCTTATTGCTGTCAATATAGATAACGAGCAAGTGGATTTACAGACAGTGATTCATAAATATCGATTAAATCTGCCGATTGTTCGCGATCAATTAAAAATTACCGGAGAACGCTACCGAGTTGTCGGCACGCCGACATCTTTTGTCATTGACCCGCAAGGAATAATCATGACAAAATTTGAAGGATTAATTCCCAAAGCGCAACTTCACACACTTTTCCAAGGCTAATATGAAACCATACCGTTTAAGCATTATGTCACGTATTTCAACCGCACTTATTACCGATGCGCTTAGTTTCATCACATTGATTTCATTTGCATTTTCGACTCAGGCAAGCGAGAACGTCGTAAACGGAGAAAAAATCTATCAACGCGCTTGTGCAACCTGCCATGGTAAATCGGCTGAAAAACAGGCGTTAGGCAAATCCGCCGTTATCGGCCGACTTAAAACTCAAGAAATTATCACCGCACTTTCCGAACGAAAAAGCGGCAAGATAGAAGGCGCAGGTAACGCCGTAAAATCACGTCTGACGGAACAGGAAATGAAAGCCGTTGCCGAGTATATTCAAACGTTGAAACATAAAGAGTAAACCTTACTCTTTATGTAAGAGGTTCTCTACTGAAGTGTCCCATCAACCCAGCGAAAGATGGTTAACGTGAGCTTTTGACCAATACCGGAATCACCGGCAATATTTCTCAAATTTTTTTCATGATTTTTCTTTTCCTAATTTTTCCCTAATTTTCATTATCTAAAATGTACGCCATCGAAAGGAAGTCGTTATGGAACCTTCGATAAGATATCCTCTATTAACCAATAAATTCGTTCTAACAAAGGAGTAAATAATGAAAAAATCAGTAAAAGCAACATTACTGGCAGGCGCGATTGCTTTTAGCGCGATTAATGCGACCAATGCTATGTCGCCGCGTGAACGAAGCGCGTTAGAAAAAACGCAAATCAGCGCCGCACAAGCCTTGTCCGCTGCGCAAGCTAAAATAGGCGCCGACGCTAAAGTGAAAGACATTGATTTTAAACACACATTATATGGCAAAGATTATTTCCAAGTGAAAATATTGGCAAACGGACAAAAGCATAAAGTGGATGTCGATGCGGAAAACGGCCAAATTTTAGGTACGGAAAGTAAAACGCTTAAAAAGGTCAAAGTGAGCCCGAATGGTGACGTTACTCCTAAAGTGGCCTTTGCTGAAGCCATGGAGATTGCCGTTGCGAAAACCGGTGGAAAAGTCGCCGAAGCCGATTTTAAACATAAACATGGTCAAGCATTTTATAAAATTGAGACGGTTGCAAATGGCCAACAATTTGTTGTAGCGGTTGACGCCGATAATGGTCAGCTCATTGATATGCCTAAAAAAGGTAAAGACAAACACCATCGTAACCATGTGCACCGCGAAAACGGTCATGAAGGAGGTTTCCGTCAGCCATAATTTCGCCTAAAATGACCGCACTTATTAAAAGTGCGGTCGTTTTTTTCCGTAAATTTTATAACGTTTTTAAGATGACGATAATCCGTTATTTTATATTTATCATAAACAAAATCACCGACAAAACTTATGCGAATTTTATTAGTTGAAGATGATCGAATGATTGCCCAGGCGGTATCTGATGGATTGAAAAGTGCGCGCTATGCCGTCGATTGGGTGAATAACGGCAATATGGCGGAACAAACTTTAAGCGGCCAACAATATGATTTGATTTTGCTTGATTTGGGCTTACCGGGGCAAGACGGTTTGCAACTCTTAAATCGCCTGCGCCAAAAGAAAAATAATACGCCGGTATTGATTGTCACCGCCCGTGACGATTTGGACAGTCGCTTAGCCGGTTTGGACGGCGGCGCGGACGATTACATTATCAAACCTTTTGATTTATCCGAATTGCTCGCCCGTATTCGTGCCGTATTGCGTCGACAAAGCGGGCAAAGTTTGCCGTTATTAACAAACGGCGAGATAACCCTAAACCCGACAAATTATCAGGTTACGTTGGAAGGGCAAGACGTGTCCATAGAACTGAGCAATAAGGAATTTGCCATTCTACAAGCGTTGATGACCCGTCCGGGCATTATTCACTCCCGTGCCGATTTGGAAGATAAAATCTACGCTTGGGGCGATGAAGTGGAAAGCAATGCTATTGATTTTTTAATTCACGGACTGCGTAAAAAAATCGGCAAAACGCATATTAAAAATGTGCGCGGCGTCGGCTGGCTGGTAGCGAAGGAAAAATAATGAAAAACGCCATTCAACTTAAGCTGACCTTGGCGTTTACGCTGCTTTTTACACTCGTCGCCGGGATTGCGGGCGGCGTGTCCTTTTACGACACTTATCGTGATACCTACAAACTACAGGACGACATGCTTGCTCAACTTTCGGGCTTTATTAATTCGGAGCAAAATCCGACCGCACTTCGACCTCCGCGCAATAATGACGCCCGTGTTTTCGTCCATTTTGAACGTAACGGCGAACAGACGAATAATTTACCGCCGAATTTTCCGCAAAAAATGGAAGATGGTTTTCATACGTTGAGAAAAGACGGTAAAAAATATAAAAAAGTCGATCCGAAAAAAGATGCGCGCGTGTGGTACACCTTTAAAAACGCGGGCGATTTATACCGCACTTACGTGCGCAATACGCCGAACGGCAAAATCATTATCACGCAGGAAAGCGAGTATCGGGAGGATTTAGCCGTGCGCAGCGCTTGGGCAAGCGTGATTCCGTTGCTTATCTTGTTGCCGTTGGTTATTTTGCTGACTATTGTGATTGTGCGCTTTGCCATGAAACCGGTCGATCGATTGTCAAAAAAAGTAGAAATGCGTCATGAACAAGATTTAACGCCGTTACCGACGGAAAAGATCCCTACGGAAATTCGCGGATTTGTGGTTGAAATCAACCGTTTATTAGCGCGAACAAACGATTTTATTCAGCAGCAAAAACGCTTTATTGCCGATGCTTCCCACGAATTACGTAGCCCGATGACCGCACTTTCGTTACAAATCGAACGCCTTAGCGAACAAAATGGGTCGGAGGAAAATAAAGCACAACTTTTACAGGTCAAGCAAGGAATCCAACGTAGCCGTAATTTGTTGGAACAATTATTGTCTTTAGCCCGTATTCAAAATCGTCATGCGATTGAAAAACAAACGGTATTTAACGTACAACATGTTTTCCGTCGAGTAATTGAGGATTTATTACCGCTGGCATTGTATAAATCACAGGATTTAGGTGTAATTGGCGAAGACGATGTTGAATTTAACGGCAGTGAAACGGATTTGTACTTACTCGTCAAAACATTAACGGACAATGCGATTCGTTATACACCGGAAGGTAGTCAGATCGATTTAAGCGTACAAACTTCCGAAAACAGTATTGTGATTCAAATTGAAGACAACGGAAACGGCATTCCCGCCGAAGAGCGTAAACGCGTTTTGGCCCCATTTTATCGCATTCTGGGCACCGAACAACAAGGCTCCGGGCTGGGCTTAGCCATTGCGGCGGAAATTGTGAAGAAGTATAACGGTGTGATCACGCTTTCGGATAGCGTAGCATTCAAGCATGGCTTGTTGGTGACAGTGAAATTGAGTCAATGGTTTAATCGTAAGCCGAAACAAATGAATTGACGCCTTATTGAGATGGGGACAATACGCGAATACCAACGGCACCACTTATAAGCAATAGCCATAATAGATTTAGCCACAGTAAAAAAGCCAGAACGATCGCCGAGGCGCCGTAAATGTCCGTATAACCGTTTACGCTGTCAAGATAATAGGAATAGCCGCCTGTAAAAAAGCGGAAAAATAGCGCCTTTTTAATGCCTCAAATTGACGACGAAGACAAAGTGCGATCGGTTTGAGGTCGGTTTTTATCATTGATTTATTGATTACTGTATTCTTGAACAGTATTCATCTTTCCATTATACTGCAGAAAACTTTCTGATTTTTAACCGCACTTTTATCGTTTTTGTTATGTCTTCAGCCCGAAAAATCATTCATATCGATATGGATTGTTTTTATGCCTCGATCGAGATTCGAGAAAATCCCGCGTTGCAGGGAAAGCCTGTGGCCGTGGGTGGGCGCTCTTCTCAGCGCGGCGTGTTGACAACGTGTAATTATGCCGCACGTCGTTTCGGCTTGCGCAGCGCGATGCCCACGGCGCAAGCGATGAAATTATGCCCCGATTTGATTTTATTGCCGGTCAACATGCCTTTATACAAGCAGGTTTCGGGGCAAATTCATCAAATTTTTCAACGTTATACTTCGATTATAGAGCCGCTGTCGTTGGATGAGGCCTATCTTGACGTTTCCGATTGCAATCAATGTTCCGGCTCCGCCACATGGATTGCGGAAGAAATTCGTCGGGTCATTTTTTCCGAATTAAGGTTGACCGCCTCGGCAGGTGTCGCACCGCTAAAATTTTTAGCTAAAATTGCCTCGGATATGAATAAGCCCAACGGCCAGTTTGTTATTCGTCCGACAGAGGTGGCCACGTTTGTGCGTCATTTATCGTTGCAGAAAATTCCCGGAGTCGGGAAGGTTACGGCACGGCGTTTGGCGCAAATGAACTTAATTACCTGTGCGGATGTTCAGCGGAGCGAACCAGCTTTGCTAATCAATACCTTTGGAAAAATCGGTAAGCGAATTTGGGATTTTAGCCATGGTATTGATCCGCGTGAGGTACAGGTGAATCGCGAACGAAAATCCATCGGCGTCGAACGCACATTACCCGTAAATATTTTGACGCCGTCGCAGGGGATGTTGTTGTTAGACGAGCTGTATGAAGAATTGATTCGACGCATTAAACGAATCGACGCCAATATCTTGTCGTTTCCGTATTGTAAAATCGGCGTGAAACTCAAATTTGAAGATTTTCAGGTGACGACGTTGGAAAAAGCAAAGCAGCCGTTGGAATTAAATTGTTTTAGGCAACTCTTGCCCCTTATTTGGCAGCGAAGCCAAGGCAAATCCGTTCGGCTGCTCGGTTTGCATGTCAATTTGCCGGAAGAAAATAAATCCGATTATGCTTATGAACAGATGAGTTTGTGGTAATCTAGAGGTAAAAGTGCGGTCATAAATCAATAGGTTTTTATACGCCAAAAGCGGTTAGCAAAACAATTAACTTGGAATAAATATGGAACATCGTCTTGAAGATATTATTGCGATTTTTAATCGTTGCTTTGCCAACGAATATAATACGAGATTGGTTAAAGGGGGAGAGGAGCCGATTTATCTTCCGGCGAACGCAGCCGTCCCTTATCATGCCATTTATTTTGCGCGCGGATTTTATAGCAGCGCCTTACACGAAATCGCCCATTGGCTCGTGGCAGGCAAAGCGCGACGTGAATTGGAGGATTTCGGCTATTGGTACGAACCTGACGGGCGCTCCGCCGAGCGTCAGCGTGAATTTGAGCAGGTCGAAGTGAAACCCCAGGCGATTGAATGGATTTTGGCGACCGCAGCAGGATTTCGTTATTTTGCCAGCGCGGATAATTTAAACGGCAATCCCGGCGATACGCAGCCCTTTAAACTGGCGGTGTATGAACAGGTAAAAATCTATGCGGCCAAAGGGCTGCCGAAGCGCGCGGAAACCTTACGTCGAGCGCTTGCGGCCTTTTATCAAACCGGTGAAGGGATTGATTTAACGAAATTTGATGTCACGCGCATTTAATTTCTTTTCGGTACGTACGTCCGCCTGTCATTTCTAGCGAAATTCCGCTAGAATAAACTGTTTTTTATTTACCTTACATTTATTTATGAAAGAATCGATCATTGCTAAATTAGACAGTTTAAAAGAGCGTTACGAAGAATTAGAAGCCCTTTTGGGCGACCCGTCAGTGATTAGCGATCAGGATAAGTTTCGAGCCTATTCTAAAGAATATGCTCAACTTGAAAATGTTGTGAAATGTTTTAATCGATGGAATCAATTAACGTCGAATATTCAGGAAGCGAAAGCGTTGCTGAACGATCCGGAAATGAAAGAAATGGCGCAATTGGAAATTGAGGAATCTCAAACGGCGCAGGAAGAAGTCGAGCAACAGCTCCAAATTTTACTTTTACCCCGCGATCCGAACGACGAATATAACGCCTATCTGGAAATTCGTGCGGGAACCGGCGGCGATGAAGCCGGTATTTTTGCCGGCGATTTGTTTAGAATGTATAGCCGTTATGCGGAAAGTAAAGGCTGGCGCATCGAAGTATTAAGCGAAAATGAAAGCGAACAAGGCGGCTATAAAGAAATTATCGTGTTAGTCAGCGGTGATAATGTTTATGGTCAGTTAAAATTTGAGTCGGGCGGCCATCGCGTGCAACGCGTACCAAAAACAGAATCACAAGGGCGTATTCACACGTCGGCCTGTACCGTCGCGGTTATGCCGGAATTACCGGAAAGTGAAATGCCGGAAATTAATCCGTCTGATTTACGCATTGATACCTATCGCGCCTCCGGCGCCGGCGGGCAACACATTAATAAAACTGATTCGGCGGTGCGTATCACCCATCTTCCGACGGGTATGGTTGTGGAATGTCAAGACGAGCGTTCGCAGCATAAAAATAAAGCTAAAGCGCTTTCTATTCTGGCCTCACGCTTGGTTCAGGCAGAACAGGAAAAGTTGGCCGCGGAACAGGCGACCACTCGGCGTAATCTGCTCGGTTCGGGTGATCGTTCCGATAAAATTCGGACCTATAACTATCCTCAAGGGCGCGTTACCGACCACCGCATTAACTTAACGGTGTATCGACTGGATGAAGTCATGAACGGTCGTATCGACGAATTGATTCAACCGATTATTACGGAGTATCAAGCGGATCAATTAGCTGCATTATCTGATCAAGCCTAATTAATGCACTGACGAAATGAATGAGCTGATAAACGGCAGCTTATTTTTCTTCTTATTTGAACGGCCTCTATGAATTATGAGCAATGGCGGCAGACTGCCGCACAGCAATTAAATACACATAATCCCGATGAAAACGGCAAAATAGACGCAATGGCGCTGCTGCAGGCCGTCACGCATAAATCGCGTGCAGCCATTTTAGCCTTTAATGACACAACGTTAACCGACCAAGAGCGGTTGATTCTTGATACGTTTTTACAACGTCGTTTACAAGGCGAACCGATTGCGTATATTGTAGGCGAAAAAGAGTTTTGGTCATTGCCGTTGAAAGTCTCTGCGGATACGCTGATTCCGCGTCCGGATACCGAAATTTTAGTTGAACGAACAATGGAATTAGCCCTTGCCCGGCTGGTGCAATTGCAAGAAGAGCAAAAATGTCAAACGTTCGGAGAGAAAAAGAGCGGTCAGATTTTGTCGGGTTTACGCATTTTGGATTTAGGCACGGGAACAGGCGCGATTGCATTAGCTTTGGCGGCGGAACTTGAGCCGATAACAAAACGGCGTCAAATCCCCTTGGAGATTATCGGCGTTGATAATGTGCCCAGTGTTGTCGAATTAGCGCAGCAAAACGCATTGTCAACAGGGTTGTCCGTTCGTTTTTTGCAAAGCGATTGGTTTGATCGGGTTGGGGGTAAATTCGATTTTATTGTGGCAAATCCGCCTTATATCGCCCAAGACGACCTTCATTTGTCGCAAGGCGATGTTCGTTTTGAACCGCGCTCAGCACTGGTCGCGACAGAACAAGGGTATGGTGATTTACGTCACATTGTTACTGCCGCGCCGGTGTTTTTAAAGCCGAACGGTTGGTTATTATTGGAACACGGTTGGCAGCAAGGGGAGAAAGTGCGGTCAATTTTTCAAAAGAATTTATGGCACGACGTCGCAACGATTTTTGACTATGGCGGGAACGAGCGCGTAACCTTGGGTCGTTGGAAGCGATGAAAAAGAATCAAAGAACATTATATGACGAATTAATTCGTTTTTATTTGCTCGCAACCGATAACGACAAGGTCGTATTGAAGCATATACGCGCGTCGATGGGCGCGATGGTGCGTAAATTAAGAAAAAGCATTCCGGCCAATACGCCTGTTAAGAGCAAAATTCGACAATTATTACGGTTCGTTTATGACGAATGGGGATTCCGTTGCGATGCGGAAACCTATTTTTATACGCGAAATTTATATTTACCGTATGTTTTGGAAATGCGGGTCGGCATGCCGGTAGTGTTAGGCGCGATCGTGTTATATTTGGCCGAAAAACTTGCGCTACCGCTTTATCCCGTCAATTTTCCCACTCAGTTGATTTTGCGTGCGGAAGTGGAAGGCGGTCCGATCTTTATTGATCCTTGGGACGGTCGGCCGGTTTCATTGGATAAATTGCAAAAATTGTACGAAGGCGCATTCGGATTTGGTGCCTCGCCTGAAAAACAGATGTTGGAACAGGCTGATTTGTCCGAATTGATCGACCGTTTTCAACAGTTGGTCAAAAATACGCTTATTCGTGAGGAGCATAACGATGTCGCGTATAAATACGTCGAGTCATTAATTTCATGTCAAAATAATCCTTACGATATTCGTGATCGCGGTTTAATTTTGGCACAGATGGGGGCTTATTCTGCGGCGATAAATGATTTGGAATATTTTGTCGACCATTGTCCGGAAGATCCGACAGCATTTATATTAAAAAATCAATTGGGCGAGTTGAAAGCGGAATGGGATCATGATGTGAGTTTTGTTCATTAGGAAATTTAATTATGCAATCAACAATACAAAATAAAATCGTAACCGTCGGCGATATTGATATTGCCAATCATAAACCGTTTGTCTTATTCGGTGGGATGAATGTGTTGGAAAGTCGTGATTTGGCATTAAAAGTCTGCGAGGCTTACGTTGAAGTCACCGAAAAGCTAAATGTGCCTTATATTTTTAAAGCGTCTTTTGATAAAGCTAATCGCTCATCTATTCATTCTTACCGGGGGCCGGGTATGGATGAAGGGTTAAAAATCTTTCAGGAATTAAAGCAAACTTTCGGCGTTAAAGTAATTACCGATGTACATGAAATTTATCAATGTCAACCTGTTGCCGAAGTCGTTGATATTATTCAACTTCCTGCTTTTTTGGCGCGCCAAACCGATTTAGTGGAAGCGATGGCGCGTACCGGCACCGTAATCAACGTCAAAAAACCGCAATTTTTGAGCCCGGGGCAGATGGGGAATATTGTTGAGAAAATTGAGGAGTGCGGTAACAATAAAATTATTTTGTGCGATCGCGGAACCAATTTCGGATATGATAACCTCGTTGTCGATATGCTGGGTTTCAGTGTGATGAAAACCGTTTCAAAAGGTTGTCCGGTAATTTTTGATGTGACCCATTCGTTACAATGTCGAGATCCTTTTGGTGCCGCTTCCGGCGGTCGTCGCGCTCAGGTGACGGAACTTGCCCGTGCGGGACTTGCTGTCGGATTGGGCGGATTATTTTTAGAAGCACACCCTGATCCAAATAATGCAAAATGTGATGGCCCGTCTGCCTTACCGCTCTCCGCGTTGGAGGGATTTGTGACACAAATGAAAGCCATTGACGATTTGGTTAAATCGTTTCCGCTGTTAGATACGTCGATTTAAGTCAAACTCGGACTGATTTGACCGCACTTTATCAAGCGAAAATATGAACGGGCTTATGCGCACTGAAAACCGAGACGAAATATCATGATCATTCATTATATAAATTGCCCGAGCAACAGAATATAAACCGGTGAAGCTTCCTGAATGCCATGAGGAATTACTATGTTTAACATCGTTTTTTTAGATAGCACGTCACTACCGAAACACATTACCATTCCGCGCCCGCATTTTGCCCATGAGTGGACGGAATATGAATATACCGCGCCGTCGGAAACCGTTGAGCGGGCAAAGGACGCCGATATTGTTATCACGAGTAAAGTCATCTTTGATCGTGCGGTTTTACAACAGTTGCCTAAATTAAAACTTATTGCCTTAACGGCGACCGGTACTAATAATATTGATCTCATCGCGGCACAGGAATTTGGCATTGAAGTGAAAAATGTTGCGGGTTATTCTTCCACGACGGTGCCGGAGCACGTCATTGGGCTTATTTATGCCTTAAAGCACAGTTTTATGGGCTGGGCGCGTGATCAAATGGCGGCAAAATGGCCGAATAGTCGACAGTTTTGTTATTTTGATTATCCGTTGACTGATGTAAAAGGTTCTACATTGGGGATTATCGGTAAAGGTTGTATCGGTTCCGAAGTCGGGCGTCTTGCAACATTAATCGGTATGAAAGTGTTATATGCGGAGCATCAAAATGCGACGCAATGTCGTGCAGGCTATACGCCTTTTTATGAAGTGCTGGCTCAGTCCGATGCGGTTACGTTACATTGCCCGCTAACGGAAAATACGACCCGTCTCATCAATACGGAAACCTTATCGCATTTTAAAACGGGGGCATTTCTGATTAATACAGGGCGCGGGCCATTGATTGATGAAAATGCGTTATTAGCGGCTTTAAAAAGCGGCAAATTAGGCGGTGCGGCGTTGGATGTATTAGTTAAGGAACCGCCGGAAAAAGATAATCCGTTAATCAACGCGGCAACAGAACTGCCAAACTTAATTATCACGCCCCATATTGCCTGGGCTTCGGATAGTGCGGTAACGACATTAGTTCAAAAAGTCACACAAAATATGGAAACATTTGTGCATCGCACATTAGGCAAAATTTAACCGGTAACAATAAAATACGGATGCCGATGTATCCGACAGCTAATAGAATGATATGAATTTTCCGATTTCCCTTTTTATTGCGCTACGGTATTGGCGCGCCAAAAGTGCCGATCGTTTCGGGCGACTGGTCACACACTTAGCAAGCTTCGGCATTCTACTGGGCGTGACGGCGTTGATTATTGTGCTCGCCGTCATGAATGGGCTTGAGCAACACCAAAAAAAGCAAGTATTAGCAAGTATTCCTCATGCCATTATTCGTGCGGAAAAACCGATTTTAGCAACCGCCCCTCTGCCCCAAGCTGCCGATTTTATATCAAAAATCGTACCGATTAATACCGTTCAGGTTATTTTTCAAACGGATAAAACGGTAACCGCCGGTCAAGTTATCGGCATACAATCCTTTTCCGATGACCCATTATTGGCGGATTTTGCCTCAGAAAAGTTTTCTAATATCTTGCCGACCGGCAGTTTTAACTTAATTATCGGCTCCGAACTGGCTGAAAAACTGGGCGTAAATATTGGCGACAAAGTGCGCCTGATGATTACTGAAAATAGCCAATATACGCCTTTTGGGCGAGTACCGATGCAACGATTATTTACGATCGGTGGAATTTATTTTGATACAAGTGAAATATCGGGGTATGAAGTTTTTGCAAATTTAACGGACATTGGCCGTTTAATGCGAATTTCTCCCGAGCGAATTCAAGGTTATCGGCTCTTCCTTACTGATCCGTTTTTAATTACACAGCTTCCAAAAACCTATTCTGACTACCAAATTAATGATTGGCGCATTCAAAAAGGTGAATTTTTCCAGGCCGTTCGCATGGAAAAAAATATGATGGGTTTGTTGATAAGCCTCATCATCATTGTGGCCGTTTCAAATATCGTCACCTCATTAAGTTTAATGGTCGTCGATAAACAAGGTGAAATCGCTATTTTACAAACACAGGGGATGACAAAATCTCAAATTCGTACTATTTTTGTTCTGCAGGGGTTACTGGTCGGTGTCGGCGGAACCATACCGGGCACGATTTTAGGTATTGTTGTCGCCTTAAATTTGAATCAAATATTAAGTGCGGTCAATTTTACTCAAGTTTATCTACCGGTATCTTTATCCTTTGAGCAAATTGCCACCGTCGCGACTTTTTCATTATTACTCTCCCTTTTATCAACTCTCTATCCTGCTTATCGGGCGGCAAAAATAGCGCCGGCAGAAGCGTTACGGTATCAATAAATGAGCTATTTATTACAATGTAAACATATCAATAAATCTTACCGAGAAGGCAAAACGCAAGCTCAGGTTTTAAACGATGTGTCTTTTGCCATGAGCGAAAATGAACTTGTCGCGATTGTCGGAAGTTCAGGGTCGGGTAAAAGTACACTGTTACATATTCTAGGCGGACTGGATCAACCCGATAACGGAGAAACGCTCATTAAAGGTCAATCCTTACAACTTGCCTCAGAAACAAAATTAGCCGAATTGCGTAACCAAAATTTAGGCTTCGTCTATCAATTTCATCATTTGATGGCGGATTTTTCTGCTTTAGAAAATGTCATGATGCCGTTATTGATCGGTAAAAAAAACCGCAGCGAAGCGAAAGCGCGGGCAGCCGACATGCTAAGTGCCGTAGGATTAAGTCACCGTATTTCCCATCGTCCTTCCGCCCTTTCCGGCGGCGAGCGCCAGCGGGTCGCGATTGCTCGTGCGTTAGTTAATCATCCCGCCTTGGTTCTTGCCGATGAACCGACCGGCAATTTGGATCATAAAACGACGGAAAGCATTTTTGAGCTTATTCAAACGCTCAATCGAGAACAAAATATCGCCTTTTTATTGGTGACGCATGATTTAAATTTAGCGGCAAAATTACCACGCACATTAGTGATGCAAGATGGTATTTTGAGAGAAACCCCTTAATGAATACCCCTTTTTTTATTGCTTTACGCTATCAACGAAGTAAACAGAAAAATCCGCTTGTGGCGCTAATTGCGACCTTTTCGTCCATTGGTATTGCGCTTGGTGTCGCCGTATTGATTGTCGGATTAAGCGCAATGAATGGCTTTGAACGGGAATTAAATCAACGCATTTTAGCCGTTGTGCCGCATGTCGAAATTGTCGCCAATTCAAACGACAAACCGATTATAAAGCAGTGGCAAAATTTAGCGCAACGACTGGAAACAAACGAAAAAGTGACCGCACTTTCGCCTTTTGTTAGTTTTACGGCATTGATTGAAAACGGCAGTAAACTTAAAGTCGTACAAATCAAAGGTATAAATAAAACCTCTGCCGAACGCGTCAGCGCATTAAATAAATTTGTCGAAAACGAGGGTTGGCAACGATTCGGACAGCAAGGCGGATTAATTTTAGGGGCGGGCATTGCCGCCGAATTAGGTGTTCATGTCGGCGATTGGGTATCGCTCTTAGTTTCCCGCCAAAGCGATTCGCAGCGTCTTTCTCAACCGAGCCGCGAACGCGTACGGGTGACTGCCATTTTGCGTTTAGACGGTCAATTGGATCATAGTTACGCATTATTACCGCTTTCCGAAGCTCAGGCCTTATTAGGTTATCAATCTGATGAAATTACCGGAATCGAATTAAAGGTACAGGAGCCGTTCCTCGTACAATCTATTGATTATTCGGCACTAAGGGATTATCCACAATCGCTTTATGTCATGAATTGGACGGCAAAATTCGGTTATATGTACCGCGATATCCAGCTCATTCGTACGATTATGTATATCGCCATGGCGTTGGTGATTAGCGTCGCTTGTTTTAATATTATTTCGACGCTGATTATGGCCGTTAAAGACAAGCAGGGAGATATCGCGATTATGCGCACTCTCGGTGCCGATAATGCATTTATTAAACGAATTTTTATTTGGTATGGACTATTGGCCGGGATGAAAGGCTGTTTCATCGGCATTATTTTGGGTGTGATTTTTGCGCTCAATTTAACGCCAATTATGCAAGGTATTGAATCCCTGCTTGGGAAAAAATTGCTCTCCGATGGGATTTATTTCATTGATTTTCTACCAAGCGAATTGCATTGGTTAGATATTTTTGGGGTATGGCTGACAACCCTTATTTTGAGTTTATGCGCCAGTCTTTATCCGGCAGAGCGTGCGGCAAAACTTCATCCCGCACGGATTTTGAGCAATTATTAAAATATTTCCTTGAACTAGTTTACTAGTACAAAAAATCAATGTAAATTAGCGCATCTATTATTGTTGAATTTAATTAAGAGAGTGATATATGGTCAAAACAAAAACCGAAATGAAAGTAGCCAATGACGACACAAGAATTGAGAAAGTTGATCAAGTTTTACCTCCCATAGCCTTATTGGAAAAATATCCTGCAACAGAAGAAGCCGCGGCATTAGTCAAGAAAACACGTAAAGCGGCACATCGTATTATTCATGGTGAAGATGATCGCCTCTTGGTGGTTATCGGCCCATGTTCCATTCATGATCCGAAAGCGGCGGTAGAATATGCACAGCGTTTAAAACCGTTGCGTGAAAAATACAAAGATACGTTGGAAATTATCATGCGGGTTTATTTTGAAAAACCGCGCACAACAGTCGGCTGGAAAGGTTTAATTAACGATCCTTACTTAGACGATACTTACCGCTTAAATGATGGCTTGCGCATTGCACGCAAATTATTATCGGATATTAACAACCTCGGCGTTCCTTCCGCGACAGAATTCTTGGATATGATTACGCCGCAATATATTGCCGATTTTATGAGTTGGGGCGCTATCGGTGCGCGTACGACGGAGTCGCAGGTTCACCGCGAATTGGCTTCCGGCTTGTCTTGTGCCGTCGGATTTAAAAATGCAACGAACGGCGGCGTAAAAATTGCGTTAGATGCTATCGGTGCCGCCGAAGTGCCACATAATTTCTTATCTGTAACAAAATTCGGCCATTCCGCCATTGTGACGACAAAAGGCAATCAAGACTGCCATATTATTTTACGTGGAGGCGATAAAGGTCCGAATTATAGCGCCGAAGATGTGGAAGAAGTCTGTGCAAGTATTGAAAAATCAGGCCATACGCCGCATGTCATGGTAGATTTTAGTCATGCCAATAGTTGCAAACAATTTAAGAAACAGTTGGAAGTGTGTCGTGAAGTGTGTCGCCAAATCGGCGAAGGCTCAACAAAAATTTTTGGCGTCATGGTGGAAAGCCATTTAGTGGAAGGTCGTCAAGATCTTGTAGAAGGCAAGGCATTAACTTACGGCCAGAGTATCACCGATGCATGCATCGGCTGGGAAGATACCGAAAAGCTATTACAACAACTATCGGAAGCTGTCGAACAGCGCCGTCGCGTGGATAAGCAATAATTTTACTACGTATTAAAAGCCACGATATAGTAATATTTTTTTGCCAAAGTGCGGTCAAAATTCAATGAGTTTTAATACGGCGCTGCCGTAACTTAAAACATTGACATTTTTGGCCGCACTTTATTGTTTAAAATAAGGAAATTCATGTTAGAGATCATCTCTGGATTAGCCATCGTATTGCTCCCAATGGCATTGGGTTATTTAATCGTCGTCCGACAACCGAAGCGATTGGCTCAAATTAACCATATTGTTTTATTTTTGCTCTATATTATTTTATTTATGATGGGCATAACGCTTGGTCAACTGGATGATTTCGGGCAAAAATTGCCGCTTATCGGCTTCTCTGCTTTTGTCCTTTGCGTATCTATTTTAATTTGTAATATTATCGGTTTAATCATATACGACAAACTGTCCCCGATTCCGACACTTCATATAACGGAAAAAATGCCGTCCCAATGGCGTTTACTCATTGACTCATCCAAACTTTGTCTGTCGATTGTATTGGGTTGCCTAGTCGGTATTATGCTCAAACCCTCCCTTCAAGTTCCCCACGGCGGGAGCATTTATGCGCTGATTGCCATGATTTTCTTTGTCGGTATTCAGTTACGCAACAGCGGCATTTCGCTTCGAACAGTGGTGTTCAATCAACGCGGATTTTGCACCGCCGTCATTTTTTGTCTCACGTCATTATTCGGCGGTATTCTTGCCGCATTGACGCTTTCAATACCAATAACGCAAGGACTTGCCTTTGCTTCCGGTTTCGGTTGGTACTCCTTATCCAGTGTTGTACTGACGAATGCTTGGGGGCCAATGCAGGGAAGTATTGCTTTTTTAAACGATTTACTTCGTGAAATTTTCAGTTTATTTATGATTCCATTTTTTATGCGTCATTTTCGTTCAACGGCGGTAGGCATCGCGGGAGCCACCGCGTTAGACTGCACCCTTCCCATTATTCAACGGGCAGGAGGCATTGAGGTTGTTCCTCTCGCTATTTCTTTTGGGGTGATTACCAATATTTTACCGCCTATTTTACTGATTTTTTTCTCCTGTTTTCCGCTTTAGCACTCCCGCACCCAAAAACATTTAACCTTTTTGATTTTTCTGAAATGATGTCGCTATTTGCAATAGCGACATCATTCCGTTTTTCGCGTTATTTTTTCCCTAATTGAGGCAGGACGGAATCTTTTCCGTTGATTAATAAGCCGGTTTGAGCGTAAATGCCAAGTTTATTTCTAGTGTCCGTAACATCCAGATTACGCATGGTTAATTGGCCAATCCGATCAATCGGATCAAATGGGGCATTTTCTACTTTTTCCATGCTTAGACGTTCCGCCGCATAGGTTAAGTTCGGCGATTCGGTGTTCAGAATGGAATAGTCGTTGCCGCGACGAAGTTCTAAAGTTACTTCACCGCTGATTGCTCGAGCGACCCAGCGTTGGGCGGTTTCGCGTAACATTAATGCTTGCGGATCAAACCAACGACCTTGATACAATAAGCGACCTAAACGTAGCCCGTTAATACGATATTGTTCGATAGTGTCTTCATTATGGATACCGGTGACTAAACGTTCATAAGCGATGTGGAATAACGCCATCCCCGGCGCTTCATAAATGCCGCGCGATTTGGCCTCAATGATGCGATTCTCGATTTGATCGGACATGCCTAAACCGTGGCGTCCACCGATTTTATTGGCTTCTAAAAATAATTCTACTGCATTATCAAAGGTTTTGCCGTTTAAGGCCACCGGTACCCCTTCCTCAAAACGAATGGTCACGACCTCCGGTTTTACTTCGACGTTTTCGTCCCAAAATGCGACGCCCATAATCGGTTTTACGATTTTGATACCGGTGCTTAATTCTTCCAAATTTTTTGCTTCGTGCGTGGCGCCAAGCATGTTGGAATCCGTCGAATAGGCTTTTTCTACCGACATTTTATAATCAAAACCGTTGGCAATTAAAAACTGCGACATTTCAAACCGCCCGCCCAGTTCGTCAATAAATTGCTGATCCAGCCAAGGTTTGTAGATTTTAAGATTCGGATTAGTGAGTAGGCCATAACGATAAAAACGCTCAATATCATTGCCTTTAAAGGTGGAACCGTCGCCCCAAATGTTGACATCATCTTCTTTCATTGCCGCGACAAGCATTGTGCCGGTGACCGCGCGCCCTAGCGGAGTTGTGTTGAAATAAGCGACTCCGCCGGTGGAAATATGGAAAGCACCGCATTGAATTGCAGCGATACCTTCGTGAGCAAGCTGCGCCCGACAGTCGATTAAGCGTGCATTTTCTGCGCCATACACCATCGCTTTTTTCGGAATGGCATTGTAATCCTCTTCATCCGGCTGACCTAAATTTGCCGTGTAAGCATAGGGTACAGCCCCTTTTTGACGCATCCAAAGTAATGCCGCGCTGGTATCTAAGCCGCCGGAGAAAGCGATGCCGACCTTTTGACCGACCGGGAGGTGTTGAAGAATGGTGTTGGACATAAGACTACCTTGTTGTATTTTGATTAAAACGGAGGGATTATAACAAAAGTGCGGTCGAAATGACGCAATAAATCACGAGGGGGATTTATTTGATCGTTAGGGTCGTTCGACGCAGAGGCGATCTTCAAAATTCTTTGGATTTTATGACCGCACTTTGTCAATTATTTGGTTAATAAGTCTAACGCTTCCTGATATTTTGCTACGGTTTTGGCGATGATTTCAGGCGGCACTTTAGGAGCCGGCGCTTGTTTGTTCCAACCGCTGTTTTCGAGCCAATCACGAACAAATTGCTTATCGAATGAAGGCGGATTTGTTCCCTCTTTATAAGTATCTACCGACCAAAAACGACTGGAATCCGGTGTGAGCACTTCATCCATTAACGTTAATGTTCCGTTTTCGTCCAAACCGAATTCAAATTTCGTATCACAAATAATAATGCCTTTGGTTAAGGCGTATTCCGCGGCGGCAGTATAAAGCGCAATAGCTTTTTCTTTTACTTGCGCCGCCAAATCCGCCCCAATTAATTTTTCACATTCTTCGTAGCTGATATTAATATCGTGATTGCCGACTTCTTCTTTGCTGGACGGTGTGAAAATCGGCTCCGGCAATTTACCGGCTTCAACTAACCCCTCAGGCAGTTTTAGCCCGCAAATGGTTCCGGTTTGTTGATAATCTTTCAAACCGCTGCCCGTTAAATAACCGCGTACAATCGATTCGATTTTAATCGGCGTCAAACGCTTACAAACCACAGCACGATCTTTTACTAAATCCGCTTCTTCTTTTGGTAGCACATCATAAACGGAATCACCGGTAAAATGATTTGGCATAATAGGCGCGAGTTTCTTAAACCAAAAATTGGAAATTTGAGTTAGAATTTCCCCCTTGCGAGGAATCGGATCGTCTAAAATCACATCAAACGCCGACAGCCGATCGGTCGCGACCATTAACATGCGTTTGTCATCAATTTCATAAAGATCACGAACTTTCCCCGAATAGATCTTTTTTAAACTAAGTTGTGTCATGCTTTGCCTCTTTAATTTATAAATACAAAACCTCAGTTTATTCTACCGCACTTTTTACATTGATTTAAGCAAACGTTTGCCTTTCTCAATAAAAAGCAAGAACGATGATGATTATAAAATATAGCTTTCAAAAACAATGGGTAAATACGCCTGTAACACCGCTTTACCGGCAATGTCTTCATTCTCCCAAGCTTGTAATAAAACGCCTTTTGAAAACCGTTGCTTTGCCTGTTCCGCCAACGGCAAATAACTAATATGCCAAGGCTCACGCCCGATTTTTTTATTTTTCGGCATCTGCGTAAACGGCAGCGCGAAATCAAAGTGCGGTAGGTTTTCGGTGAGAAATTCACTCAGTTCAAAGAAATAACCGCCTTTTTCATATTCCCAAGGCTCAAGCTGTAAGGATTGACCTTGAGGCAATAAATCGGGATCGAAAATATCAATTTCCGTGCCCCAATGATGACGGCTTGCCCCCGGTAGCGCTGACCAGCGTAAAATTGCTTGCGATTTTTGCCAATCATCCAACAATCTCAAATCTAACGCATTGCCTGCATCATCATGCACTTTGCGTTCACCGCTGAATTTACCGTTCCAAATAAGTTGTTGTCGCGCAAAATCACGAAAACTGCTGGCGGGTTGTAAATTAAAGCCATGTTTGACCGCACTTTGTCGCAAGCCTTGAAAGGCTTTCATTGCCTTTGCCTGCAAAAAATGATGAGACGAATACGGTGTTGGCAAATTCACCAAATGTTCCCGCGATTTGCCGGTCAACATGTCAGGGGTTAATTTCATCTTATTTATCCAATAAATTGACTAACATTTGATGATAAATCTGACCGCACTTGGCGAGATCTTCTACGCTCACACATTCATTCACTTTATGAATGGTCGCGTTAAGCGGCCCAAATTCCACCACTTCTGCGCCCATCAACGCAATAAAGCGCCCATCAGAGGTGCCACCACCGGTTTCCGTTTGTGGCGTAATGCCTGTGGTTTGCTCGATAGCTGCGGTTAACGCATCTAATAATTTACCCGGTTTGGTTAAAAACGGTTTGCCGGAAAGATTCCACTCAATGCGATATTTCAATCCATGCCTTTCTAGCATTTCAGCAACTTTTTGTTTGATGATTTCATCGGTGACTTCCGTGCAATAACGCAAATTAAATTGCACGTAAAGCTCGCCCGGAATCACGTTATTGCTGCCTGTACCGGCATGAATATTGGCGATTTGCAAGCTGGTAGGCGGGAAAAATCCATTGCCATTGTCCCACTGATAGGTTGTCAACTCTTGTAGGAATGGCGCGGCTTTATGAATCGGATTTTCTGCTAAATGGGGATATGCCACATGGCCTTGAACGCCTTGAATATAGAGGTTGCCTGTAATCGAACCGCGACGACCATTTTTGACCACATCGCCCAAGGTTTTCGAACTGGACGGCTCGCCCACCATGCAATACGTGATTTTCTCACCGCGCGCCATTAAGGTTTCTACCACACGTACCGTGCCGTCTTTCGCTGCGGCTTCCTCATCGGAGGTAATTAATAAGGCAATCGTACCCGCGTGGTTGGGATTCGCTTTCACATATTCTTCCGCCGCCACGATCATCGCGGCTAATGAGCCTTTCATATCGGCGGCACCACGTCCATAAAGCATATCATCGACTATTTCGGCAGAAAACGGTGGATAAGTCCATTGGGTTTCATCCCCCGTTGGCACCACATCCGTATGCCCGGCAAAGGCAATCACAGGCTCACCAGCACCATGCTCTGCCCACAAGTTTAAGGTGTCATTAAACGGCATCCATTCAATTTGAAAGCCTAATTTTTCTAAACGTTCGGCAATGAGTTGCTGACAACCTTCGTCATTCGGGCTGATAGAGGGACGGCAGATTAAATCTTGCGCCAGAGAAACCACTTTTTCTTGCATAAAAACTCCTGAAAAAATCACCGCACTTTAGGCAAAAACAGCTTGATATTCTTTTTCGTCAAAACCAATCAATGCCTTCCCCTCTTGCAAAATAATCGGGCGTTTAATCAGTGTAGGATTCTCGGCAAGCACGGAAAGTGCGGTGGCTTTTGACAACGTTTTTTTCACGTCTTCGTCAAGATTGCGCCAAGTCGTGCTACGTTTATTGACTAAATTTTCCCAACCGAATTGCGCTTCAGCTTGCTGTAAAAAAGCATTATCTAAACCGTCCACTCGATAATCATGGAGTTTATGTTCGATGTTGTGATCCGCGAGCCATTTCAATGCTTTCTTCACGGTATCGCAGTTTTTAATGCCGTAAACGGTGATCATATTTTCATCTCTCATCTTCAGTAGTTCTAATGTTAATTTTTCAATATCGTTTTTTCTATACAGACAATCTAGCCAAGAGTCAGGAATATTTTTGACACCATAGTAAGCGCCTGCAATTTGTCCACAGATTGAGGCATTAGTATCCGCATCATCACCCAAATTTGCCGCCATTAATACGGCATCTTTAAAATTATCCGTATGCCAAAACGCCCAAAGCGCTACTTCTAGGCTATCTACAACATAACCGATACTGCCGACATCATCAGATTTTTTATTTTTAAATTCGCCAAGACAGATATGTGTTAACTTATCAAAAGTTAACGCATCTTTATCTTGAAATAATTGGTCTTTGGTCAGACCTTGAAAAATACGCAAAATCAATGTTGAAAAATATTGGCAAGACTGAATTGCTTCAGATGTAGCATGCGTAGTTTTTGAACTTAACTCTGCATACTTTAAAACATTTTCATGATTTTGATGATAACGCAAAATGACGGGCATTAAGCGCATTAAAGAACCATTGCCTGAATATTTTGCATCGGTTCTAGGAGTATAAGGATTACCTGTTCTTTTAAATTCCCCTAGCATAAATGCTACTTGCTTACCAATACCAAAGGTATGTGGAAGGCTTGAGTTTTTTCCTGTGTCCGCCCATTCATAATAGCGATTCATTTGGTCAAGGGGATCAAACTCAGGCTTAGCAACTAAACTTTCAGCTAAGCAAATCGCCATGGACGTATCGTCAGTCCAATGTCCTTTGGGTAAACGAAATTTTCCCCCACTTCGCATATCTGTTAACGGTCTAAAGCTTCCTCTAGGGCAAAATTCCACGACTGAACCTAGGGCATCCCCACAAGCTAATCCGAGGAAGCCACCTAATGCTCTTTCTTCAATATTTATCATCATTTTTATCTCCCAAAAATAAAAAATCCTCAATCTTATTCAGACTGAGGATTTTAACCATTACATTAATCAATCACAAATAGATTAACCCAATAACTTATTGATACGCTTAATAAACGCCGCCGGATTTTCTAACGAACCGCGCTCTGCAAGCATGGCTTGCTCTAGCAACAATTCTACCCAATCAGCAAATTCCGCTTCATCAGCAATGTCAGCTACCTTTTTCACCAAGTGATGTTCCGGATTTAATTCAAACGTGTATTTCACTTCCGGCA
>CAURMH010000005.1:0-45250 GCA_963525745.1 uncultured Pasteurellaceae bacterium
ATGCCGATGGTAGTGTGGGGAGTCCCCATGTGAGAGTAGGTCACCGCCGAAGACTCAATTAAGCAAATTTAGGATAAGTTAAGATAGCTATAGGTTTTTTTAATATAAGTTTATTTTTTAATTTATTTGTGTAAGTAAATTAAGAAAATAAATTTGGCAGCAATAGTGCGATTGAACCACCTGACACCATACCGAACTCAGAAGTGAAAAGTCGTAACGCCGATGGTAGTGTGGGGAGTCCCCATGTGAGAGTAGGTCACTGCCAATGCTTTTAGTTTTTGGAGTGGTAGTTCAGCTGGTTAGAATACCTGCCTGTCACGCAGGGGGTCGCGGGTTCGAGTCCCGTCCATTCCGCCAATTTATTCATACCAATAGGGGCGTAGTTCAATTGGTAGAGCACCGGTCTCCAAAACCGGGTGTTGGGAGTTCGAGCCTCTCCGCCCCTGCCATTATAAAAGTCTTATTTATCAATAATTTACTACATTATAAAAATTCTCCTGTGAGAATTGTCGTCTTCGTGTGGCGTAAATGTGACATTGTTCGCAAATTTAATCATGTAGTCAGTGTTTAGATGATCATATTTCTTCAACCTTTATAAGGTTTCCCAACCGCCTATTTCTTTTAACGTATAAGCAACAAATTCAATTCAGTACTATTAAGCGGCAGCGCGTGTGTTTTTCTCGATTTCGCCACATATTTGAAACAATCGCAATGCAGCGTTCAAAATCGACTTTATCCCACTCCATAGATAAAATCTCCGTCATTCGCACACTAAAAAACGCCTAAAGGCTCAACTGCTCCAAAATGCGGTTCAAAGGTGATCCTTATCACAAAACTTAATCATTGCCTTGGCGTTTAGGCTCAAAAATCTAGATAATCTCCCTTTACAAAATCGGAGAAGATCATGACTGAAGCAACTTATGTTTTATTAAGGTTATTACAGATTCCTAAATTAGGGTATACGACAATACATAAAATTTTATCTCAACTTAAGTTACATGATTTATTGTCTTATGATGAAGAAGAATTTCGGAAAATGGGGTGGGGGGCAGTACAAATTCGTCGCTGGTTTAATCCGGAGTTGAAATTTATTGAGCCTGCGTTGGAATGGGGGAAAAAAGAAGGCAATAATTTAGTGAATTATTTTTCTCCCTACTATCCGTTTTTATTGAGACAGATAGCCGGTTTTCCGCCATTATTATTTATTAAGGGAAATTTGACCGCACTTTCACAGCGACAAATGGCGATTGTGGGGAGCCGATATTGTTCTAATTATGGGGAGTACTGGGCAAAATATTTTGCGACCGAATTATCACTGGCCGGTTATACGGTAACTAGCGGATTGGCTTTGGGAATTGATGGTTTTTGCCATCAGGCTGTCGTGAATATTTCAGGGCAGACAATAGCCGTTCTGGGGAGTGGTGTAGAGCGGGTTTACCCTTCTAAACATCAACGTTTGGCAGAACAGATTATTGCTACAAACGGTGCGCTTGTTTCCGAGTTTTTACCTGCGCAGCCGCCATTAGCAGAAAATTTTCCTCGTCGAAATCGAATTATCAGTGGGCTTTCGGTTGGCACGCTAGTTATAGAAGCTACAGAAAAAAGCGGCTCTTTAATTACCGCGCGTTACGCATTGGAACAGAATCGAGAAATTTTTGCATTGCCCGGAAATATTCAAAGTGAATTCAGTCAAGGTTGCCATAAATTGATCAAGCAAGGGGCAATGTTGGTTGAAAATGTGAAAGACATTTTAGACACGATATATAATCACTCTATTCATAGTCAAACCGGCATCAATTTCGAGTATTTTTCAGAATCAAGGGCAAATAGTATTTCGCCGCCGCCTCAACCTTGTACGAATCCGAGTCATCCAAAACTATATGCTCGTATCGGCTATACGCCGGTGAGTATCGACGATTTGGCGGCAGAATTCGGCACCCCCGTGGAAGAACTGGTGGTACAGCTTCTTGATTTAGAATTACAGGATTTGATAATGATGGAAAATGGCCTGTATAAGCGCGTTTAATGTGCTAAGATACCTCTCTTTAGAAAAAAGGGGTATTGCATGCTTACGATTATTTCGCCCGCTAAAACGTTGGATTTTGAAAGTGCGGTTAGAAGTCTTCCTGTTTCTCAACCGCACTTAGTTAATAATAGTTGCCGGTTGATTGATATTTGTCGTCAATTGTCTCCGCAACAAATTGCTTCGTTAATGTCGATTAGCGATAAATTAGCCGGACTGAATGCGGCCCGATTTGGCATGTGGCGGCCCGAGCACGATATACGAAACTCACGCGCTGCAATTTTTGCTTTTAAAGGCGACGTTTATACGGGACTTGATGTTGAACAATTATCGGATAATGATCTTCAGTTCGCACAGTCACATTTGCGAATTCTTTCCGGATTATACGGATTGTTAAAGCCGCTTGATTTGATACAACCGTATCGTTTGGAAATGGGCATTAGACTGGCCAATTCACGAGGAAAAGATCTCTATGCTTTTTGGTATGGGATTATTACAAAAGCGGTTCAAGATGCGATTGATGAGCAAAATGACTACATTTTGATTAATCTTGCCTCCGATGAATATTATAAATCTATTCAACAGACAAAATTACGGGCGAATATTATTAAACCGATTTTTTTAGATCAAAAGAACGGAACGTATAAAGTGATCAGTTTCTATGCCAAAAAAGCACGCGGCATGATGTGCCGTTTTATTATTCAGCAACGAATAAAAGAAATTGCACACTTAAAAGAATTTAATTTGGGCGGCTATTGGTTTGATAAAATGGCGTCATCGGCGCACGAATTGATTTTTAAGCGAGATCTACATGAGTAAAATTCTGCTAATTTTGACCGCACTTTTTCTTTCAGGTTGTAGCGCAACGCTATCTCGATTGGATGCGCCGACGCAAATTAAAGAGCAGAATAAAGTATATCGTTTAACGGCAAGTCAAGATCTTGGCTCAATGGCACGTTTTGTTTATTTAGAATCGGGTAAAAATCTCGAGAATTGGCAAAGTGCACTGGAGTTATTATTGGATCGTAATCTTGAAAATCGAACGATTTCGGAGCGAATTGCTTTACGCAAACGGGTTTATCGTAATACCGAAGTGAAGTATTTTAAAATTTCACCTTTTAAGGATAAACAAACGCAACGCACCGACGGGCTGATAGGTTATGTGATTTATGAGCCGACGGCGAAAAATCCGAATTGGCAGGTTGATGTTGTGCGCGGTAGGAATGTTCCGCGATGCGGTTTTGTTCAATATCAATATTCTCAACGTTCTATTCCGAAAAAGCAAACAACTCAAATTGCAAAACAAAAAGTAATTCGATATTTGAAAAAATATGTCGCTGAAAAAATGCTGCGCACGTTATCGGCCAAACCTTGGTCGTTCGGCTGTGAAAATAAGAACGAGATCAAATAGTGCGGCTGATTTATAAACTTTTTCTAGAGCTATGGGAGCGAATAGTATAATCTTTGCCCGTTTCAATTTTATTTTGTTATAACTTAAAGTAGGTGGAAGATGATCAAAAAAATTGCGGTATTAACCAGTGGCGGTGATGCGCCGGGCATGAATGCAGCGATTCGAGGTGTCGTTCGTTCCGCATTGGCGGCGGATCTTGACGTGTTTGGCATTTATGAAGGTTATCAGGGGCTATACAACAATAAGATTAAACCATTAAACCGCTACAGCGTATCAGATATTATCAATAAAGGCGGAACTTTTCTTGGTTCGGCGCGTTTCCCTGAATTTAAAGATCCTGCTATTCGGGCTAAATGCGCTGACGTTTTGCGTTCGCATGGCATTGATGCATTGGTTGTTATCGGAGGGGACGGCTCTTACATGGGGGCTAAATTATTGACCGAAGAACACGGTTTTCCCTGCGTCGGTATTCCCGGTACGATTGATAACGATGTGGCGGGGACAGACTATACAATCGGTTATCAAACCGCTTTAGAAACGGCCGTCGAAGCCATCGATCGTTTACGCGATACTTCCAGTTCTCATCAACGTATTTCAATTGTTGAGATTATGGGGCGTCATTGTAGCGATTTAACCATCTCTGCGGGAATTGCCGGAGGATGTGAATATATTGTCGCGTCTGAGCTTGGTTTTAACCGTGAAGAATTAGTTCGAGAAATTGAAAATAGCATTAAACAAGGTAAACGCCATGCCTTAATTGTCATTACCGAATTGATCACGGATGTTCATTCTCTTGCACGTGAAATCGAAGCGCGCGTCGGGCATGAAACGCGGGCGACGGTATTAGGTCATATCCAGCGCGGAGGTACTCCTTGTGCCTTTGATCGTATCTTAGCTTCCCGCATGGGCGTTTATGCGGTTGACTTATTGCTGCAAGGCAAAGGCGGGTACTGTGTTGGAATTCAGAATGAAAAATTGGTTCATCACGATATTATTGATGCAATCAATAATATGCACCGTGAATTTAAAGCGGATTGGCTGACCATGTCCAAACGGTTGGACTAAGCGAATAATATTAAGTGCGGTTAAAATCGGACAAGTTTTGAAAATAAGGAAAAACATCACGTTATTTATCGAAACCTCATGAATTTTGACCGCACTTTTGTCTTTGACGATATTGCGGTGGCGATAAAAAATGTTGATTTCGTGCATACCGATGTTTGGGTTTCAATGGGGGAGCCGATAGCGGCTTGGTGCGAAAGAATTGAGCTACTGATGCCTTATCGAGTTACCGCTTCCTTATTGAGTGAAACCGGAAATCCTCATGTCAAATTTATGTATTGCTTGCCGGCATTTCACAATTGCGAAACTAAAATAGGGCAAGAAATTGCCAAACAATATCCGGCATTAGCAAAGGTATTGAAGTGACGGAAGACGTTTTTGAATCGCCGGCAAATATCGCCTTTGATCAAGCCGAAAATCGTATGCATACGATTAAAGCGGTTATGGTGGCCAGCTTGGCTTAAAACGATGTCGTTTATTTCATTTACAAAAATGCCACCGTGAAGGTGGCATTTTGGTAGGTTTGGTTAACGTGTCGCTTTTGCAAACGGTACTTCAGGATCCGGCTCGTGAGTGATACGATTACGTAAGTCACGGCGGATAATCTCAATTGTCCAGAACCAGAAAATATGACCGACTAATTCGGAAATATGTTCGTACATCGGCCAATCAGCAACCGGCGGCGTTAAACCGAGCAATGGGAACGTAATATAGTGAACGCAGACATCGGCAATTAAACCGGCGCCGATACCTTGCCAGAATTTAATTTTAGGGAAACGTTCCGCAACCAGGCAGTAACCGACGGCAAAAACCAGCGAGAAAATAATATGGGTTACGCCAATCCAGTTAAACGCTTGATCAGCAAAGTTAAATGCCGCTTCAGTCGGATCAATGCCTAAATAATCGCGTAAAAATACATGCGGTGGATTCAAAAATGCACGGGAACATACGGCTAACGCCTGTTCAGGCGTAAAACTTGAGATGTCCACTTTACAGGCGGCGCTAAAAAGATCGATTGGACTGTGCGGTGGAAATGGATGCTCTGCTCCCCATTTTACGAAAGCGGAAAGTAGTCCCGCAATAAGGCCAACAAAAATGGCCACGCCATAACGACGGCGATTAGGTGGAGTTTGTTCAAAAATACCTGACATAATTTTCTCCGAAATAATAAAAAAATTAACCGCACTTAAATTCCATAGAGGATTCGCTCCGTGGTTCAAGGCGGCGACATATTTTGTGTTGACAAAATATGAAAGAAGTTTTTCAGTAATTTTGCGGATTAGTCAAGTTTTAATTCTAAAATATACCTATTTATAGTGATAATTGTCTGGATTGAATAAAATAAAAGCGGTTGGAACAAACCGAACCGCTTTTTCAATATAAGGTTTTCATTAAAGTTTAGAAATTAACATTGCTTCGAGTTTTTCAATATCTGCCGCAAATTTACGAATACCTTCGGCCAGTTTTTCGACTGCCATAGGATCCGAATTATGCGCCCAATAAAATTCGGATTCCGTCATCGGCGCAGGGCGTGTTTTGAGTTCGCCTTGATAATCTAATTTACGGGTAAGTGCGGTTGAATTTTGCTGTAATTCTTTAAGTAGGTTTGGCGCAATGGTTAAACGATCACAGCCGGCTAACTCGATAATTTCCCCTATGTTGCGGAAACTGGCGCCCATAACGACGGTTTTATAGCCGTATTGTTTATAGTAGTTATAAATTTTCGTCACGGAAATCACACCCGGATCTTCATGAGGCGCGTAGTCTTTTTGTGTCGTATTGGCTTTGTACCAGTCTAAAATTCGTCCGACAAACGGCGAAATTAAATAAACGCCGGCTTCCGCACAGGCGCGTGCTTGCGCTTCTGAGAAGAGTAAGGTCAAATTACAATTAATGCCTTCTTTTTCAAGAATTTCGGCTGCACGAATACCTTGCCAGGTAGAAGCGATCTTGATCAAAATACGCTCATTGCTAATTCCTGCCGCGTTGTAAAGTGCGGTTAACTTACGGGCTTTTTCGACAGTGGCTTGTGTGTCGTAAGAAAGCCGCGCGTCAACTTCCGTTGAAATACGCCCCGGTACGATTTTAACAATTTCCAACCCGATATTTACGGCCAATTTATCTTCCGCATCGATTAATTGTTTTGCTTTATCATGGCTTTGTGCTTTTGCATAGGCCACCGCGTCATCAATGAGCGGCGCATATTGCGGCAATGCCGAAGCGCTTAGAATTAAAGACGGATTAGTCGTCGCATCTTGCGGTTGATATTGTTTGATTGCGTCAATATCGCCGGTATCCGCCACGACAACAGTCATGCTGCGTAAAGAATCAAGTTGAGTCGTCATTGTTGTGCTCCTTATTGTAAATCGTAAAAATTAAACTGCGGTTACGATAACATAGTTTTTATTACGATGGTGGTTTGGTGAGAAAATTTTATTTAATCGGTCAGATTTAATTTTTGTTTCATTATTATGTTTAGTGGATCCAGCATTTCATAACGTTTTCGATACATTGAGCGCTTTTTACTCGGAATTGTGTCTAACAAGCGCTCGCACTGAAGAGGAAGTTGCCAGTAACGATGATTTTGTATTCCGCCGGCTTCGGAGAAGATAACGTCATAATCGACAAAATACCGTTTACTTTTTACAAAACGGGATTTATTTTGATAACGCTGTGGAATGCCGATCAAATTGGAATAACCGAGAAGCGCGGTAAGCATTTTCATCACTTCTACCATTAGATAGGCGGGACGTAATCCGTGGCAAAGTTTGGTTAACTGTTTTACCATTTCCTTTGAACCCTCAAAATTTGGCCCTTGAATGACTGCAATTAATAATGCGTTATTAAGTTTACCAAAAGTCAGTAAATAGACTTCCCGGTCGGTCGGCTTATGACGTAGTTCCAGTGTCCAAAAGCCTTCCATCGCTTGGTGATCATTTAACATTAGGCATAATTCGAATTCTCCCGTCAAGTCACCGAAATTAATTGGACGAGAAAAGATAAGCGGGAAAAGTGCGGTTGCTTTTTCAATATTTTTTGATTTCTGTATCGTAGCATTGGTTTCTGTAGAATCCCGAACAGAGATTTCTTCAAGTTTTTGCGGAAGAAATTGTAAATTGTCACAAATTAAGGCGAAACGTGTTGGCGCGCTGAAACGTTTATCAAGAAAACGATAAACTAAAGGATAACTAAAATTCGGACGCTCGTTCAGTAGACGAACAAGAGCCGGGGTTTGATTTACAAAATGTTCGAATTTCTTTATATAGCCGAGGTGTAATAGTGAACGCAGTCGATAACGTAATCGTTTTAAGCGATAAGATTTGCCGGCGTAATCGGGATAAAGTACATTGGCTTTAGGCCAATGATAAAACGGTTTATTGAGCATATTTTATTCATTATTCAACTTAAAATCATGCGCATTTTCCCATAATTTAGGCAAATTTACTATTTATGATATGCTATGAGTTGCGAGAGGAAATTATGTCGGAAATAAAATTAAATTATCAAAAAACACATTTTTTAATGAGTGCGCCGAATATTTGTACATTGCCGGCGGATAATGGAATCGAAATCGCTTTTGCGGGGCGTTCAAATGCGGGAAAATCGACCGCACTTAATACGCTGACAAATCAAAAAGCGCTGGCAAGAACGTCAAAAACGCCAGGACGAACGCAATTAATTAATTTATTTGAAGTAGAGCCGCATTGTAAGTTAGTGGATTTACCGGGTTACGGTTATGCGGCGGTGCCCGAAAAAATGAAAATTCAGTGGCAAAAATCGTTAGGTGAATATTTGCAAAAACGCGAATGTTTAGGCGGGTTGGTTGTGTTAATGGATATTCGTCATCCGTTAAAAGAGTTGGATCAGCAAATGATTCAATGGGCGGTTTCTGCCGATTTACCCGTGCTATTGTTATTGACCAAAGCGGATAAATTAAGTCAGGCGGCATGTAGTAAGCAGGTTAAAATGGTTCGAGAAGCGATTTTGCCTTTTCAAGGCGATATTCAAGTTGAGGCTTTTTCGGCGCTGAATAAAATGGGGGTTGAAAAATTAGCGGCGAAGTTGGACGATTGGTTTGTACCGCTTTTTACTGAGTAAATGTTTATTTTTGTGATCATTATCGCAAACTTTATTGCTTTCTAATGTTCCCATCAGCTGTTTTTTTTATAGTGAAACCTAAAAATTACAAAAGGGTTTACTATGTCTCTTGCGATTGTTTACAGCCGCGCCTCCATGGGGGTGCAAGCCCCTCTTGTCACCATTGAAGTTCATATCAGTAATGGAAAACCGAGTTTTACTTTAGTCGGATTGCCTGAGAAAACGGTTAAAGAAGCACAAGATCGCGTACGTAGCGCATTGCTTAATGCGCAGTTTAAATATCCCGCCAAACGAATCACCGTGAATCTTGCACCTGCCGATTTACCGAAAGAGGGCGGGCGTTTTGATTTACCCATTGCAATCGGTATTTTAGCCGCTTCCGAACAAATTAACGCAGACAAACTCAAGCAATTTGAGCTACTTGGCGAATTAGCGCTGACCGGAGAACTACGCGGCGTGCATGGCGTTATTCCAGCGATTTTAGCCGGTCAAAAAGCAAAACGAGAGTTAATTATTGCGCAGCAAAATAGTAATGAAGCCGCTTTGGTGTCCGATCATAACAGCTATTTTGCTCGGTCGTTATTAGATGTAGTGCAATTTCTGAATAATCAAGCCCCATTGCCGCTGGCGAATGAATTATCGCAAAAACAAGACTGCGTCGGCGATTTTCCCCGTCGTATTTTGGATTTAACGGATATTATTGGTCAGCAACATGCCAAACGGGCGTTAACCATCGCCGCCGCAGGCCAACATAATCTGCTTTTTTTAGGGCCGCCGGGCACAGGTAAAACGATGTTAGCCAGTAGGTTGACCACATTGTTGCCGGAAATGACGGATCATGAAGCGATTGAAACCGCATCGGTAACAAGCCTGGTACAAAATGAGCTGAATTTCCAAAATTGGAAGCAAAGACCCTTTCGGGCGCCGCATCACAGTGCTTCTTTGCCTGCGTTGGTCGGTGGCGGAACGATTCCCAAGCCGGGAGAGATTTCGTTGGCGCATAACGGCGTGTTGTTTTTAGATGAGCTACCGGAATTTGAACGTAAAGTGTTAGATGCGCTTCGCCAACCGCTCGAAAGCGGCGAAATTGTGATTTCACGAGCGAATGCAAAAATTCAGTTTCCGGCACGTTTTCAGTTAGTTGCCGCCATGAACCCAAGTCCGACAGGACATTATACCGGCACACATAATAGAACATCACCTCAACAGGTTATGCGCTATTTAAATCGATTATCCGGTCCGTTTTTGGATCGCTTCGATTTATCTATCGAAGTTCCATTATTGCCGCAAGGTAGTTTACAAAATGGCGGCGATCGCGGTGAGACCAGCGAGCAGGTGAGAGAAAAAGTACTTAAAGTGCGTGAAATTCAATTGACCAGAGCGGGTAAAATTAATGCTTATTTAACGAGTAAAGAAATTGAGCGGGATTGCAAACTTAATGAAAAAGACGCTTTATTTTTGGAAAACGCATTAAATAAACTTGGTCTTTCCGTTCGAGCCTATCATCGTATTCTGAAGGTTTCTCGCACGATTGCCGATTTAAACAATGAACCTAAAATTTTGCAGATACATCTTGCCGAAGCGTTGGGCTATCGCGCGATGGATCGATTGTTACAAAAATTATCGAGCGCTTCCTAAAACGTTCTTCTTTTTGACCGCACTTTAGCAATCTATTACAATGGATGCGGTTATATGAACGTTATTTAATAAGGACATATTATGATTATAGTGACCGGCGGCGCAGGAATGATTGGCAGCAATATTGTCAAGGCGTTAAACGATATCGGCCGTAAAGATATTTTAGTGGTGGATAATTTAAAAGACGGTTCAAAATTTATTAATTTGGTCGATTTGGATATTGCGGACTATTGTGATAAAGAGGATTTTCTTACGTCGATTATTGCCGGCGACAATTTAGGCGCTATTGATGTCATTTTCCATGAAGGCGCTTGTTCCGCAACAACGGAATGGGACGGTAAATATTTGATGCATAATAATTATGAATATTCTAAGGAATTATTGCATTATGCGTTAGAACGTCAAATTCCGTTTTTCTATGCTTCATCGGCGGCGACTTATGGCGATAAAACCGAATTTATTGAGGAGCGTTGTTTTGAAGGCCCTTTAAATGCATACGGCTACTCAAAATTTTTATTCGACCAGTATGTTCGTACGATTCTGCCGGAAGCAAAATCACCGGTTTGCGGTTTTAAATATTTCAATGTATATGGCCCGCGAGAGCAACATAAAGGCTCAATGGCCAGTGTTGCGTTTCATCTAAATAATCAAATTTTAAAAGGTGAAAATCCGAAATTATTCGCCGGTTCAGAGCATTTTTTGCGCGATTTTATTTATGTCGGCGATGTGGCTGCCGTTAACTTATGGGCGTGGAAAAACCGCGTTTCAGGTATTTTTAACTGTGGTACCGGTCGAGCCGAGAGTTTTGAAGAAGTGGCAAAAACGGTCTTGAAGTATCACGGAAAAGGCCAAATTGAAACGATTCCCTTTCCGGAGCACTTAAAATCACGTTATCAGGAATATACTCAAGCTAATCTGACAAAATTGCGCGCCGCCGGTTATCAAGACGATTTTAAAACGGTAGCGGAAGGCGTTACCGATTATATGGCGTGGCTGAATCGTAAAACAGCTTGATTATTAAGTCGAAAAGTGCGGTCGAAATGTGTGGTGTTTCGACCGTATATCTATTTTTCCTATGAATATTTTAATTATCGGCCCTTCCTGGGTGGGTGACATGATGATGTCACACAGTCTATATCAACAACTCAAAAAGCAACTTCCTTATTGCCAAATTGATGTAATGGCGCCAAATTGGTGTAAGCCTCTGCTGGCAAGGATGCCGGAAGTGCGAAATGCGTTAACGCTCCCATTTGGGCATGGAACCTTAGCATTAAAAAGTCGCTATCAATTAGGAAAAAATTTACGTGGGCAATATGATATGGCGATTGTGTTGCCGAATTCGTTTAAATCCGCATTGATTCCTTATTTTGCGCAAATTCCCCTTCGTCGAGGCTGGCGGGGGGAAAGCCGTTATATTTTATTGAATGATTTGCGTAGTAATAAACGGGATTACCCGATGATGGTACAGCGTTACATTGTGCTGTCTTTTGAAAAAGACAAGGTTCCCGACGCCGCTCAATTGCCGCGTCCGCTACCTTACTTGCTTGTGGATAAGCGTCAACAAATTCAAACGCAGGAAAAGTTTACAAAATTGACCGCACTTGTGGGAAACCGTCCCGTTATCGGTTTCTGTCCCGGCGCGGAATTCGGCCCGGCAAAGCGCTGGCCGCACTACCATTATGCGCGTTTAGCGCAAATGTTGATTGCTAACGGATATCGGATTCATATTTTCGGATCGGCGAAAGATCATGCTACCGGTGAGCAAATTCGGCAAGGCTTAAGTGGAGATGAGCAGCCGTTTTGTTGTAATTTAGCCGGACAAACGGATTTAAATGAGGCGGTCGATTTGATTGCCGGTTGTTCTGCGGTCGTGACGAATGATAGCGGATTGATGCACATT
Organism: uncultured Pasteurellaceae bacterium; assembly: GCA_963525745.1. GTDB lineage: Bacteria > Pseudomonadota > Gammaproteobacteria > Enterobacterales > Pasteurellaceae > CAURMH01. Next base: position 12,133 of record CAURMH010000005.1, read on the forward strand.
GCCGCAGCGGTGGGCTGCCCTTTGGTGGCGCTCTATGGCCCAACAAGCCCGCAATACACGCCGCCGCTTTCGGAAAAAGCGGTCGTTATTCGTTTAATCGAAGGCGATTTGCTCAAAGTGCGTAAAAGCCATGATAGTAAGGAGGGGTATCATCAAAGCCTGATTGATATCCTGCCTGAGCGGGTTTTAGACGAATTAGTGACATTATTGGCTAAAAATTGAACTTAAAGTGCGGTCGAAAACGACGGCGTTTTATGAAATAGAATAAATAGGACGACAGATGACAACTTATACTCAAGATAATGACAAACTTTACCGCTACCTCTTTCAAAACCGTGCCGTGCGGGGAGAGTGGGTGCGTTTGAATCAGACTTTTAGTGACACGCTGAATACACATCATTATCCGGCGGCTGTACGTAATTTATTAGGCGAGATGATGGTGGCGACCAGTCTGCTTACGGCGACATTAAAATTTAACGGCAATATTACCGTACAAATTCAAGGCGATGGGCCACTGCGTTTGGCGTTAGTAAACGGTAGCGATCAGCAACAAATTCGTGCGCTGGCTCGAGTTGACGACGAAATCGGCGCGGACATGGCATTGCACGAGATGGTCGGAAAAGGTGTTCTGGTGATTACGATTACGCCGCAGGACGGCGAGCGTTATCAAGGGGTCATCGGCTTGGATAAACCGACGCTCACTGAGTGTCTGGAAGACTATTTCCGTCGTTCGGAACAGCTGGACACGCAATTAATTATTCGGACGGGAGAATTCGCCGGCAAGCCTGTCGCGGCGGGAATGTTGTTGCAGGTGATGCCTGACGGAACGGGAACGGAAGACGATTTTGAGCATTTAACCACTTTAGCGGCGACGGTCAAGGATGACGAATTGTTCGGCTTAACGGCCGAGGAGCTCCTTTATCGGTTATACCACGAAGAATCGGTAGAGGTTTATCCTGCACAAAATGTCGTGTTTTTCTGTGGATGCTCGGCCGAACGTTCGGGGGCGGCATTGTTATTACTTCCTGAGGCGGAGATCGAGGATATTTTGGTTGAACATAACGGGAGCATTGATATGCAATGCGAATGTTGCGGGACGCATTATTTCTTTAATCGCGAAGCAATTAGCAAACTGAAAAGTGCCACTGCGGTGTAAAAGCCGAAGCGTAAAAAGGTCAATAAAGCATAAAAATAAGAGAAAGTGCGGTTAAAATTTCAGAAGTTTTAAACAACGTGAAAATTGACCGCACTTTATTTTTGATTTTAAATCGGATCCAGCCCGAGGGCTTTGCGTCCGTTGGCGCTGGCAATATTCCCATTGCTTCCAAATCTAGGAAACGACATCCCGCCGTTAATAAACTCAGCTCTTGCCACAGATCGCCTTCACACAGCGGTACCATATAATCGCAAATATTGTCCGTACCCAGCGCAACCGTAATGCCGCGAGGGATCATTTCATTGGCAGAGGTTAATGCGTTGTGAAACGGTTGTAAATCGTCTTTTCGGTGGCTGTCGATCCAGGCCATTGGGCAGGCTATCATCATTTGAGCTTCACGCATTTTTTCATACAGCCGATAGCGATATTCGCGCGGATGGGTTCCGATAGATACCATGAATCCCTACAACTTGTCCTTGCATGCCGTGTTCGATTGTTTTGTCGCAAAGTTGTTCGGTTTCTTTTTCTGTCGGCGTATTGAATTTATCCACATGAACATGGCACATGATACCAAGGGATTTTGCCTTATCGAGTAAAATATCCATTGCTTTCAAACCGCGGCCGTAGTCCCGTTCATCACGATAAGGCAGACTGCCTATCATATCGATCATTTCGGCACCGATATTAAACCATTTTTGTGCGGTCGGCTCAATCGCGCCTTTTAGCGTTTGGTTGGCAAATTTTAAAATAATGTCGCCTTTATAGGCTTCGCGTGCTTTATGAGCTTCAATAATCATGCGATCTTCGCAAACCGGATCGATATCAACAAAGATGCCAAATGCCATTACGCCTTGTGCAATCATAAGTTCGGGATTGACAAAAGCGCGCGTAATAATCATCAATACTCGAATTGCGTTTGACTTTATCAACTAAATCCCATTTTGTTGGAGATCACAATTATGGTAAATGCTGATTTTTTCCGGCGTCATGGTAAACGCGCGATCAGCAATGGGAATTTACCCAACCGCCTTTTTTGATAATTTCATCGCGAATATAAGTTTTAAAGCTACGAACATGGTTCTTCATGCTGACTCCGTCAAAAGAAAGGATAAAAATAAGACAGAAAGTGAGAAGATTACTAATTGAGGACGAATGGAAAGGAGACATTCTGACTTGATGAATTGTTTACAATGTTATTGAAAATTCTCAGATTTTAATTAATAACATCTTTTCAGTTCTATAATTAGCCGAGGGACAAGTATACCTTTTCAATGGGTAAAAATCCATCACTTTAGGCATGAATTCCTATTATTTATCAAAAAATGACCGCTCTTGTTTAAAAACATCCAAAAATAATCCCAGCGGCGGTCGGGAAGAGGATTGCGGCTGATAATTATCATCAAATTTTTTGTAATTGCCCTCACGATCGAGGTGATATTGCGTGCCATCGGCTTGAATAATGACATTCCAGCGATAATTTGAGGCAAGCACCCAGCTATTATCATTTTCAGGAGAAAACAAATTGCGACCTTGTGCGTAATCGGAAGCCGGATTGCGTACTTCAAAGAGGGCTGACATGATGGTCGGCAGCAAATCCGTATGACTGGTTAGCGCATTTTCCTGTTTTGGCGCCAGCGTTTTGGAATAAATAATCATCGGCACTTGAATTTCATCACGCCCGAAATAATTTGTATCATCCTCGACATTCGTATGAAAGCTCAGACCGTGCGGCGCCGTAATGACGACAAAGGTATTTTCCATCGGGATGTGATTTAATACCTTACCGATTTGTTCATCCATTTGTGCCAAAGATTGTCGATAGGCCGTCGGATTTGAACCGTTTAAGGCCAGATCCAGATAAGCGAACCAATTTTTATCGGACGAATCGGCCGCAAAAAATTTGAGTAAATTGTTGACCGCACTTTCATTGCCTTCTTTGTTTGAGAGAGATAAATTCATCCCTCTAAACAAGGCTTGTCGAAACAAGTTTTCTTTAAAACGATCACTTGAGAAGAGAGCAAATTGGTATTTTTCCTCGTTCAATTTTTGAATTAATACCGATTTGGTATGATTATTTAAAATACTATCTGTATAGTTGGCATTCAGTCCGTAGAACAATCCAACTAATCCGGCATTGTCATTATTTCCCGAACTGTAGTGATTAGTGAATTGTCGTGCCTTGCGGGCGAACTTACTCAAATTTGGCATTTTATTATCCGTCACCGCATCATAACGTAAGCCAGAAATTGTGATGATCAGCAGGTTTTTACTCTGTGCGGTCGGGAAAAATTCCAATTGGTGTTTCGGATAATTAATTTTTAATGCTTCGGGGCGACCTTCTAAGGCGAGTTTTTGCGCATATTCGGCGCGATCAATAAATCCGTGCTTTTCCAAAAAAGTTCGTGCCGTCATCGGATAAGACAACGGGAAATTGGAACGTTGCATCGTAATTGGTCGGTATAAAAAAGCATCGGCCCAAGCGTAAATAAGATGGGTGCCGATAAAACATAAGGTAAATGTTGCGCCGACAAATTTTAACCATTTCTGGCGTTCAAGACTGCGCAATTTTTCCCAGCTCCAGCGGGAAAAAATCATTTGAGCCAATAAAATGATCGGCATTGGCGCAAAGAAAAGCTGCCAGTCGCGTGATAATTCGCCTTTTTCCGGATTAACGAGTAAATTCCAGACCAATGAGGACAGGTGCAGATTGAATCGATTGAAAACCTGCGTATCAAATAATAATAACGTTGTGCCGATGGTGGCGATAATGACCGCCAGACCGCGAAAAGTGCGGTTGTTTTTCACGATAAAACTGAGCGGAAATACCAGTAACAGGTAAATGGCGAAAATTGAAAAACTGAAATGACCGAGTAGACTGATGAAAAAATAAACGCGGCCGAATAAAGTGTCCGGCCAGTCAATTAAGAAGGCGTAACGCGCACCAATGACGATTGCGATTATCACATTAAAAAACGCAAACCAATGCCCCCACGAGATTTTTTTGGAGGTTTCTTCACGGTATTGACGGCCGCTTAATTTGCTATTTTTTAATTCAACCATTTATTTTTTGTTTTTAATTGAAACAGATTTAATTAATGAGTTTGCAAAAACCTGAGTGAGATGTTCGCGCTGGCTGACGGGAACGCCGGTGAGAAGTAAATGACTCGCCATATTGCCCAACGCGATAAGCGCTAAATCCACAGGCGTATCATGTTTTTTCAACACGGAAATGAAATCGCCCGTAATCGTTTCTATTTGAGCGTCGGAATATTTTGAATGTTGAGCCATTGATTGCACTGCCATAAGTTAACATTGCGCATATCATACCCGATAATTCCATAGAACCTAAATAATTTCTTTTTTCTCCGTTAAAAAGTGCGGTTATAATTCGAAAAGTTTTAACTAAGGAAGATTTATGAGTATTACCGTTAAGCAGATTGTGCTGCATCAATTGATAAAACATGAAGAAAACGATTCGATTTCGATAGAAAGCCAGTTACGCGAACAGTTACTTGCGATTACGCCGGAAATCGAGCAAATGATGCTTCAGTTGCATCAATGTTATCAAAATAAAGCGAAGGCATTCGGGGTTTTTCATTCCGCGTCTGTTTTTGCTCAGGAACTTAATCGTTTGTTGGAAAACGAAATTGAATTTTTAGGATTTACCCAACGTTCGACAAAACGCCTGGCGCAGGAGTTAAGTCAATATCGTTTTGCCGATAGCGGCACGCTTATCATGTGTCAGTATAATTTTTTAGCGACCGATTATTTATTTATTGCGTTGCTTGATAGCCGAGTAAGTATGTTGGTGGATGAACATTTGGAGATTCGCCGAACGGAATATTTGGACATTACTCAATTTGATATTGCCGCTCGGATTAATTTGACCGATATGCAGATTTATGCGGATTCGGATCGTTATTTAACCTTTATTAAAGGGCGTGTCGGACGAAAAATCAGTGATTTTTTTATGGATTTTTTAGGTGCCGAGGAGGGGTTAAATCCACAGCTTCAAAACCAATGTTTATTGCAGGCGGTGAGCGATTATTGTGAGCAGGGAACGTTGAATCCGGAGCAAACTCGGATCGTTAAAAAACATGCCTTTGAATATTGTAAAGGACAAATGAGTATGGGCGATGAGATTGCATTAGACGAACTGTCGGAAAATCTGCCGGTATTGAATGAACGGACTTTTTCTGATTTTGCCCGTACAGAAGAGTACGGATTGGCGGAAAATATCCCGCCTGTTCGTGCGACGCTTAGGGCGTTGACTAAATTTTCCGGTTCCGGAAAAGGGGTGACATTAAGTTTTGATGCAGAATTATTGAATAACCGTGTCCTTTGGGATTCGGCATCGGATACCCTGACGATTAAAGGGGTGCCGCCGAATTTAAAAGATCAGTTACAAAAAGCCATCACATGAAGATAAGATAATTCAGTTGAAATTGACGGCGGTTTAGGTAGAATTCACACAATTTGCACAAATAAAGGTAGAAAAATATGCAATTTAAAACTTTTTTTAGCGCGGCCATATTGGCATTGAGTCTGACAGCTTGTTCCACTATTCAAAAGGTGGTTTATCGCATTGATGTTCCGCAAGGGAATTATTTAGAAGCGGCAACAGTGGCTCAAGTTCAGCCCGGAATGACGGCACAGCAAGTGCAATATTTACTCGGTACCCCGGTTTTAATCAATCCTTACAGTAATTTAACTTGGTATTACGTTTATTTGCAACAGCGTGCTTATGAAGCGCCTGAACAATATACGTTTGTGGTTAACTTTAATCATCAGGGAATGGTGACCGATACGCAACTTGATAAACCTTTGCCGACCGTAGAAAGCCAGGGCGAAAACAATACTATTATAAATTCAGGCTCGTCGGATAAGTCCTGGTGGCAATTTTGGAAATAATTAATTTGATGCCTGCCTTTTAAGCAGGCTTCTTTTTGTTAAGGACGAATGCTCTAATGTTTAAGATTTTACTCGTTGACGATGATATTGAATTAACCGAATTGCTTTCAGAAGTGCTAAAGTTGGAAGGTTTTTTGGTGGAAGTCGCCGGGAACGGTCAGGAAGCATTGACTAAATTGGATGCAACTTATGATCTTGTGTTACTTGATATCATGATGCCGGTATTAAACGGGCTTGATACGCTAAAACTGATTCGCCAAACTTCGCATATTCCCGTGATGATGTTGACGGCGCGCGATGATGAAAATGATCGAATATTAGGCCTGGAACTGGGCGCCGACGATTATCTGTCGAAACCGTTTAATGATCGTGAATTAATCGGTCGAATTCGGGCTATTTTACGTCGTGTCGGTATTCGCCAATTATCGGAAACGAAAGATAATCAGACTGAAATTTCAGGGCTTGTTGAATTTAATAAATTAATTATTAATATTGACAAACAAACCTCCTACTATGAACGCCAACCGATAGATTTAACGCAAAGTGAACTGGCACTCCTTCATTATTTAATTATGCATCAAGGTCAGGTTATTTCACGGGAAGAGCTATGCTTAAATGTGTTAGGCAAAAAATTGGCACCATTTGATCGCTCTATTGATATGCATATGTCAAATTTGCGACGTAAACTGCCGAAACGCATTGACGGACTCCCTTGGATTCGAACCCTACGAAATCGCGGCTATATTCTGGTGCCCAAATAATGTCGATTTTTAGAAAATTATTCGATCTGGATCAGCTGACCATTCGCACCTTCGGAATATTTTGGTCGGCTTTTATTTTTATGCTGATTCTTCTTGTCATCTTACCTTATTTTGATGCGAGAAATTATTCTTTATTAAAAGAAAATGAACAGGCGGTTTATCAAAAGGAAATTATTTCAACTATCCGGATGAAGCGATTAAATAAAATTATCGCCGGCGTTCCGGTTTTGCCTATTGATAAATTTGATGGCGAACGCCCAATTTTATTTGACCCTGCTACAAAGCAAATTTTCGGCGCGTTGAAAGAGGAAGAAATTTATATTTATCGTTTTGCCGAAAACTCTCACGATATTGTCAATCCTAAACAAAAAAACTTCAAAGAGATTAAACTTGTCGGCCCCTTTCAAGTTTATATTAATATAAATCAGAACAACCAATCCTTTTTCTTATTTTTTATTTCCAGAGTTAATCCTCATCTTGAGTTGTTACAGTATTTATTTGATAAACCTTGGTATATTATTTTGCTCATGACGCTTATCAGTACACCGTTGATTTGGTGGTTTACACGAACCATTATCAAACCGATAAAAGTTTTGCAGCAATCTGCCAATGCGGTGGCATTGGGCAATTTCAAAATTAATAAAAAATTATCGACGGAAGGCCCGTTGGAATTACGTCAAGTCGGACAAAGTTTTAATCGCATGGCCACGGCGATCGACAACTTAATTAGTAATCAGCAATTATTACTCTCATCTATTTCCCATGAACTTAAAACACCGCTTACCCGTTTACAGTTATCTACGGCGTTAATTCGTCGCCAAATCGGCGAAAACGCGATAGTAAAACGACTGGAAACGGATATCGAACGAATGGATAAAATGATCACGGATCTTTTATATCTTTCACGTCAGCAGATGCATAGCCATACTGAACGTGATGTTTTTTCCGCCTCGAAAATTCTGCAAGACGTGATAGAAGATGCTCAATTTGAGGCGGAACAGCACAAAATTCAACTGACGGTAATTAATCGACTTTTGAATAAAGACAATCTTCAATTAAACGGCAATTTTTCATTACTTGTCAGCGCCGTCGAAAACATTATCCGTAACGCCTTAAAATATACTAAAAATAAAATTGAGCTGAGTATTTTTCGGCATGAGGAATTTCTTCGAATTCGGGTGGATGATAATGGTGCGGGATTAGCGCCGGATGAGTATGAAAAAATTTTTAGACCCTTTTACCGTGTCGATGAGGCCCGAACCCGCACAACCGGTGGAACGGGGCTTGGGCTTGCCATTGTCTCCAATGTCGTTAACGAACATCAAGGCAGCGTTTGGGCGGAAAAAAGCCACCTAGGCGGATTGGCTATTACCATCAGTCTGCCGTTATGGGTAACGACGTAGATAAAGTTACAATGTAGATAAAAACTTTGCAATTTTTGACCGCACTTTATATCCTAAAATGATGAATAGGCTTAAAAGATGGCGAATAGTAGACAAAATATCAGGGCTGTCGTTAATCTTTACATATTTTTTACATTTCGATATGGAACCAAAGGGCGGATGTTTGGACTAATAACCGGTTATTCATATAACCAAATTTGTTAAACTGAAGATGATTTCAATTTACTTATGGAAGGATGTTTATGTCTAAAAAATTATTTGCCGAATTTTTCGGTACATTTTGGCTTGTTTTCGGCGGTTGCGGAAGTGCGATTTTTGCGGCAGCGGTAAATCTTGGAATTGGTTATGTCGGCGTTGCACTGGCGTTCGGGTTAACCGTATTAACGATGGCCTTTGCCGTTGGACATATTTCCGGTGGACACTTTAATCCGGCGGTCACGTTAGGCTTAGTTGCCGGCGGCCGTTTCTCAGCAAAAGAAGCGATTCCGTATATTATTGCTCAAGTTGTCGGCGGTATCGTCGCCGCAGCAGCGCTTTACTGTATTGCTTCCGGTAAGATCGGGTTTGATGCTTCGGTAGGGTTTGCTTCCAATGGTTACGGTGAACATTCGCCGGAGGGATATTCACTCGGTGCGGTATTGATTGCTGAAATATTACTAACCGCCTTTTTCTTATTGATTATTCATGGGGCGACGGATAAACATGCGCCGTCAGGTTTTGCGCCGATTGCAATCGGTCTGGCATTGACTTTAATTCACTTAATTAGTATTCCGATTTCCAATACGTCGGTAAATCCGGCACGGAGTACCGCTGTTGCATTATTTCAGGGCTCATGGGCAATCGAACAATTGTGGGTATTTTGGGCGGCACCGATTATCGGCGGTATTTTAGGCGGCTTAATTTATCGTGGGTTGCTTGAGAAAAAAGCGTAATTATTTTTAACAGAGGCATCGTATTGATGCCTTTTTTATTTGAGGGAAGGAAAGTGCAGTTGATTTTTGATGAGTTTTCATTGTGAAGTGAATATCGGTGATTTCATGTCATTTACCGGCAATGAATTTTCCCGCGGTTCACTTGAAATAATTTTCCATGGCTGACCTGCATTTCGTCGAGTTGTTCTTGTGTGATTGCCGTTATGAAGACTTGTGAACCGCTTGTTTGTAATCTTTCTGCTAATAATGCTCGTTTGCTTTGATCCAATTCGGAAGCAAAGTCATCAATTAAAAAAATACAAGGACGTGATTTTTGCGCCGTTAAATGTTCTCCTTGGGCAAGGCGCAGGGCGCACATGAGTAATTTTAACTGTCCGCGCGAAAGAACATCCTCCACCGGCAAGCCGTTTGCACGAAATCGGAAATCCGCTTTTTGCGGGCCTGAAATGGTGTAACCGATTGCGCGATCCCGCTCAAAATTTTGCATTAATAATTCGCTATAATGGGTATCTTTATCCCAGCCCTGATGAAAATTGACACTAATTGTCAATTCGGGAAGGAAGAGCCGGCAGGTTTTTTCAATTTCGGTACGTAGCGCCGTTGCATAGTCTTTTCGCCATTGCGTGACTTGATAGGTAAATTTAACCAGTTCCTCATCCCAGATTTTAATCGAAGAATAAGACTGCTGTTGTTGTAAGGCGGCATTACGTTGTTTTAACAAGCGATTTAGGGCTACCCAAGCTGAATGAAAACCGGTTTGATGATGAAATAAGCCCCAGTCGAGAAAAGCGCGTCGATAGCTTGGCCCGCCGTTAAGTAAGGTTAACCCTTCCGGGGTGATTAATTGCATTGGTAGAAGGTGAGCTAAATCGGATAATTTTCGTCCGTCTTCACCATTAATTTTGGCAATCGTATTGCCTTGACGCAATTTTTTCAGGCCAATCGACCATTGATGCTGCTGCTCTTGAATTTGCCCGAATAATGTGAAGTGTGGTTCATCGTAAGAAATAACGCGATTTGTGACCGCACTTTTAAAAGAACGTCCATGTCCCAAATAAAAAATAGCTTCAAGCAAACTGGTTTTGCCGCTTCCGTTGTTGCCGATGAGAAAATTGAATGCGGGATCAAATTCAAGCTCCAGCGCATTCAAATTTCTAAAGTTTTCAACAAGTAAGCGAATAACGGCCATAATTTGAAAGCTTATAAGCGCATTGGCATGATAACGTATTCGCTACTTGAATCTTCACAATCTTCAAGCAGACAGCTGGATGAGGCATCGGTTAGACGCAACCGAATCCGGCGACATTTTAGGGCATTAAGTACATCCAGAATATAAGTCACATTAAAACCGACTTCCATTTCCTCGCCGGTATAATTGACATCGACGATTTCTTCCGCAATTTCATGCTCGGGGTTTGACGCCGTAATTTTTAGTTGATTTTGAGTCAGATTCAGTCGGACGCTGCGCACTCGTTCATTTGATAGAATTGAGACACGAACAAATGCCTGTTTCAGCGCTTCCCAATTTCCTTCGACAATATTTGTCGCATTGCGCGGTAAGACGCGGCGATAATCCGGGAAGCGTCCGTCGATCAATTTTGAGGTGAATACAATGTTATTCAAATGAATACGAAGGTTGTTGGTGCCGATTTGTAAACGCGCGGGCTCATCGTTTGCTTCTAATAAACGAACCAATTCCAACACGCCTTTGCGCGGTAGAATGACGGCGTGTGATTGGAGATCCTGTTCCAGCTCAAGTGTGCAAACCGCCAAGCGGTGACCATCGGTAGCAACCGTACGCAATAAATTCCCTTCGGTTTCAAATTTCATGCCATTGAGAAAATAACGGGCATCTTGATTGGCCATCGAAAATTGAGTTGCTTCAATAATACGGCGCAGCGTGCCTTGTGCAAGGGTAAAATCCACTTCGGATTGCCACTCGGTTAAGTTCGGGTAATCTTCGGCGGGTAAAGTCGTTAGATTAAATTTACTTCGGCCGGATTCTACGATTGCACGATCTTCTTCAAAGGTGACAGTAATGACGGAGTCGTCGGAAAGCGTTCGGCAAATGTCTAGGAATTTTTTTGCCGGAATCGTATAGCGGCCGTCTTCTGAGGCATTTGAAAGAAGCGTTTGGCTTGATAATTCAACTTCAAGATCCGTTCCCGTAATCGTTAATTGCTCGCCTTTGATTTGCAATAGGACATTGTTTAATACGGGAATATTAGGGCGATTACTAAGCGCGCCACAGACTTGTTGCAGTGGTTTTAACAAATTTTCTCTGCTAATGCTGAATTGCATATTTTTCTCCTTATGCCGACAGGGTACGAATTAAATTCGCCCAATCTTCTTGAATGCTATTATCTTGCTCACGAAATTTCGGTACTTCACGACAGGCGTTTAATACCGTTGTGTGATCGCGATCAAAGGCACGACCGATTTCCGGTAAACTGCGATTTGTTAATTCTTTAGCCAATGCCATGGCGATTTGGCGCGGACGGGTAACGGATCTGACGCGGCTTTTAGATTTGAGATCGGATACTTTAATGCGATAATATTCCGCGACAACTTTTTGGATATTTTCAATAGTGACTAAACGATCCTGTAACGCCAAAATATCCTTTAGCGTTTCGCGCACGAAATCAATATTAATTTCTCCGCCCTTAAATTCCTGCATGGCTTTGATTCGATTTAATGCACCTTCTAATTCTCGTACATTAGTGCGCAAACGTTGCCCGATAAAAAAAGCGACCTCTTCCGGGAGTCGCATGTTATGTTCTTCCGCTTTTTTGAGTAAAATCGCCACACGGGTTTCGAGATCAGGCGGTTCAATTGCTGTGGTCAATCCCCAACCGAAACGGGATTTTAAGCGTTCTTCTATTTTATTAATTTCTTTAGGATAACGATCGGAGGTTAAAATGATTTGCCGACCGGTTTCAAATAAACTGTTAAAAATATGAAAAAATTCCTCTTGAGTTTTTTCTTTTTCGGCAAAAAATTGAATATCATCCACCAACAAAGCATCCAACGAGCGGTAAAATTTTTTAAATTGATCCATTTTATTATCCCGCATCGCTTTAACCATATGCTGCATAAAGTTATTCGCGTGAATATATAACACTCTTGCTTGCGGATTATTTTTTAAGATGCCATTGCCGATCGCGTGCAATAAATGGGTTTTGCCAAGGCCGGTACCGCCGTAGAGAAAAAACGGATTAGCAGTTGGTTCCCCGGGCGCTTGTGCTAATTTTTGCCCGACGGCACGCGCTAATTGGTTTGATTTCCCTTCAACGAAATTTTCAAAAAGATGTTTTGGATTGAGGTGCGATTCAAATTTAGCGGCAGATCCTTGTTTAAAATCGACCGCACTTTGTGCGGAATTTGTTGCGTTTGAATCGTTCTGTATCGTCGTCGCCTCATTGGTTTCAGGTTTCAGGCCTTCACGTAATTTGATTTCTAAATCCCGATGACCGCTTAATTGTTGGCAAAGCGACCTTATTTGTTCAAGATAATGACGTTCAACCCAGCTTTTAACAAACATGTTTGACGCATAGAGGACGAGAAGGCGGTCGGATTCCATATCGGCCTGTAACGGTCGAAGCCAAGTGCTTAAATCGGTTGGAGAAATTTGATCTTGCAATTGGAGTAGGCAGTTTTGCCAAAGCGATGATGGGTTCACGGCGGTTATCCTTATCGTACAAAAGTGGTATGTCGTGAGTCATTTACTACGGTAAAATGACTACAAAAAATCGGGTGCTGATTTTATAATAAAAGCGTATTAGTTTGAATCGAAATCGTAAATTAAAGCCACTTGAGATTTGGAATAAAATCCGTATAATCGGCAGCGTTTTGTAGAGGCGGGCGGATTATTTCCGATAATTTCCCTTTTCTTATTTGACGTCGGCGTTATTTATGATTAAAATTGCGTCCTATTTTTGTAACATTACCTGTTTGGAATTTAGTCTAAACGGTTTTTATTTAGTGTTTAGGTAAAACAATGAAACGTACATTTCAACCTTCTGTCTTAAAACGTAGCCGCACTCATGGCTTCCGTGCTCGTATGGCAACTAAAAACGGCCGCCAAGTATTAGCTCGTCGCCGTGCTAAAGGCCGTAAAAGTTTATCTGCATAATCCTATTGCCTAGGTGGTTAAGTTAAACTTTTCCAGGGAGTTACGTTTAGTAACTCCCGCTCAATTTAAATATGTGTTTGAACATCCCTTTCGCGCCGGTACGCCGGAAATTACTCTCCTTGCCCGTAAAAATAATCTTGACCATCCCCGTTTAGGTTTAGCCGTGCCTAAAAAATATTTGAAAAGAGCGCATGAGCGTAATCGTATTAAACGACTTACTCGTGAAAGTTTTCGTTTACTTCAGCATAATCTCCCTCATTGTGATTTCGTATTGCTTGTTAAAAACGGAATTAATCGTTTAGATAACCGCACTTTTAATCAAAATTTACACAAATTATGGCAAAGGCATATTCGTTTGGCACAAAAATCTTAATTGGGATTCTTCGCGTATATCAGATAATTATTAGTCCGTTGCTCGGGCCTCGTTGTCGATTTGTACCTACTTGTTCCTGCTATGGTATTGAAGCCTTAAAAAATCATGGATTATTAAAAGGAGGTTGGCTTACATTGAAACGTGTATTAAAATGTCACCCCTTAAACGAGGGCGGATTCGATCCGGTTCCGCCGAAGATTGATAACAAAAACGAGAAAAATAATGGACTCAAAACGTAGTTTATTGGTGCTTGCACTATTTTTTATTTCTTTCCTGGTTTACCAACAATGGCAATTAGATAAGAATCCGCCACAACCCGTTACGTCACAAACGGCGCTAGTTTCGGAGAATTTGACCGGTGATGTGCCTGCTTCCAGAGCGTCAACTGTGGAAGCCGTCGCGGGTGAACAAGCCAATAAAGGCCGTATAATTACACTTGAGAATGACGTATTTCGTTTAAAAGTCACCACATTGGGCGGCGATGTGATCAGTTCACAATTGTTAAAATATGATGCGGAACTTGATTCCACAACGCCTTTTGAACTATTGCAAAACAGCCGCGGGCATATTTATATCGCTCAAAGCGGGTTGATTGGTAAAAACGGCATAGACACTAAAGCCGGACGTGCAGAATATCAGGTGGATGGTGATAATTTTAAATTAGCCGATGGACAAGAGCAGCTCGTCGTACCGTTTGTTTTCGTAAAAGATGGCGTGACATACCGTAAAATTTTCGTGTTAAAACGCGGTAGCTATGACATGGCCGTGAATTATGAAATTATTAACAAAAGCGCCGAGACTATTGAGGTTGAGCCTTACGCGCAATTAAAACACACTTTGGTTGATAGCAACGGTAATATCGCTATGCCGACTTATACCGGCGGAGCTTATTCTTCATCCGAAACAAATTATAAAAAATATAGCTTTGATGAAATGAAAGATAAAAACCTTTCTATTGACACTAAAGCGGGTTGGGTTGCGGTTTTGCAACACTATTTTGTTTCGGCTTGGATTCCTAATCAGGATGCCAATAATCAACTTTACACTATCACAGATAGACAAAATAATGTCGCTTCAATCGGTTATCGCGGTCCATTAATTTCTGTGCCCGCGGGGGCTTCCGAAACGATTACCGCTTCTTTATGGACCGGGCCAAAGCTTCAAAATCAAATGGCCGAAGTGGCTGAGCATTTGGATTTGACGGTTGATTACGGATGGGCTTGGTTTATAGCTAAACCGCTGTTTTGGTTGCTTACCTTTATTCAGGGAATCGTGTCTAACTGGGGGGTAGCGATTATTTGTGTAACGATTGTTGTTAAAGCAATTTTATATCCGCTAACCAAGGCGCAATACACTTCAATGGCTAAAATGCGTATGTTGCAGCCTAAGATGCAGGAAATGCGTGAACGTTTCGGTGACGATCGTCAACGTATGAGTCAAGAGATGATGAAACTTTACAAAGAAGAAAAAGTTAATCCTCTTGGCGGCTGTTTACCGATTGTTTTGCAAATGCCGATTTTTATCGCATTATATTGGATGTTTATGGAAGCGGTGGAGCTTCGTCATGCGCCGTTTTTCGGCTGGATACAAGATTTGTCTGCACAAGATCCTTATTATATCCTTCCGATTTTAATGGGGGCATCGATGTTCTTACTGCAAAAGATGTCTCCGACGCCAGTGGCGGATCCGATGCAGCAAAAAGTGATGAATTTTATGCCGTTAATTTTCATGTTCTTTTTCCTCTGGTTCCCGGCAGGTTTAGTGTTGTACTGGCTCGTTTCTAACTTAATTACCATCGTGCAACAACAAATTATTTACCGAGGATTGGAAAAGAAAGGGCTACATTCCCGAAAATAATCACTTAAGGCATCGGATGATGCCTTTTCTTTGTATTATCGCATTTATAAAGTGCGGTCAATTTTTTTAGAGTTTTATGAACGATACGATTGTTGCTCAAGCGACCGCGCCGGGGCGTGGAGGGATTGGTATTTTACGCATATCCGGGCCCAAGGCCGTCGATATTGCCAAAGTGATTTTAGGTAAATGTCCGGAACCAAGGACAGCCGATTATCTTCCTTTCAAAGATGAAGATAATTCGGTGCTTGATCAGGGAATCGCGCTTTATTTCAAAGCGCCTAATTCTTTTACGGGCGAGGATGTGCTGGAATTACAAGGGCATGGCGGTCAAGTGGTATTGGACTTATTGTTAAAGCGGATCTTACGAATTCAGGGGATTCGTCTGGCACGTCCGGGAGAGTTTTCCGAACGGGCCTTTCTTAATAATAAATTGGATTTGGCACAAGCGGAAGCCATTGCTGATTTAATTGATGCCAGTTCAGAACAAGCGGCGCGTTCGGCATTAAAATCGCTGCAAGGAGAATTTTCCAAAAAAATTAATCTCCTGGTGGAGGCGGTTATTTATCTTCGCACTTATGTTGAAGCCGCAATTGATTTTTCCAATGAAGAAATTGATTTTTTAGCAGAGGGGAAAATTGAGTTTCATTTACGCGATATTATTGCGCAATTAGACTCGGTTCGCCGACAAGCAAAACAAGGCTCGATTTTACGCGAAGGTATGAAGGTGGTGATCGCCGGGCGTCCCAATGCCGGAAAATCAAGCTTGCTCAATGTGTTAGCGGGGAGGGAAGCGGCTATTGTAACCGACATTGCCGGTACTACGCGTGATGTTTTGCGTGAACACATTCATATTGACGGTATGCCGCTTCATATCATTGATACGGCAGGGCTGCGCGAGGCAACCGATGAAGTCGAAAAAATTGGTATTTCACGCGCCTGGGCTGAGATTGAGCAGGCTGATCGTATCATTTTGATGCTGGATGGCAGTGATCCTAAGAACCAAGACCCGGTGAAAGTGCGGTCAGAATTTTTAACGAAATTACCTTCCAATATTCCGGTGACGATTGTTTATAATAAAATTGACTTAATCGGCTCCGAACCTATGCTACGACAGGAAAATGACCTCACGATTATTCATCTTTCCGCGCATACTCATGAAGGTATTGATCTCCTCCGTGAACACTTAAAACAAGTTATGGGATTTCAGTCGAACATGGAAGGGGGATTTCTTGCACGTCGTCGCCATTTGGAAGCGTTGGAGCGCGCTGCACAGCATTTGCAGAAAGGCTTGGTTCAGCTGATTGATTTTCAAGCGGGCGAGCTGGTAGCGGAGGAATTACGTCTGGCGCAAAATAATCTTAGTGAAATTACAGGAGAATTTACCTCGGATGATTTACTTGGGCGCATTTTTACCGCTTTCTGCATTGGTAAATAAACCCTGCTTTTTGTTGATTGATTTGGTTATTTTATGACGTTTTACACATTATCGATGATTGCCGTAGGGCTTTCCATGGATGCCTTTGCCGTTGCGATTTCAAGGGGCTTAGCGATGCGCTCTTTTTATATTCGACAGGCACTTATGCTGGCAGCCTGCTTTGGCATGTTTCAAGCCTTAATGGCATTGATTGGCTTTATGCTCGGTTTACAGTTTAGCGAAATGATTAAAGAATGGGATCATTGGGTTGCTTTTACCTTATTGGTTATCATCGGGTGTAATATGATCAAAGAAAGCCGACAACAAACGGATTCGCCGATTCCATGTTTAACATTGAAGTGCCTATTGACTTTAGGCATTGCGACCAGTGTAGACGCGCTTGCCGTGGGCGTGTCTTTTGCTTTTTTAGACGTTGAGATTTTATCCGCCGCCGGTATTATCGGCTTGACGGCCTTTTTGCTTTCTATTGTGGGGGTAAAGAGCGGTCATTTTTTGGGAAGAAAATTTAAAAGCCGGGCGGAGCTGTTTGGCGGCGTCGTGTTAATTTTGATTGCGTTTAATGTGTTATATGAGCATGGTGTTTTTGCATTTTAGGTGCTAAAACGACAGGCTTCCTGTATAATCGCGAGAATTTTGTCTTTTTAAAGGGTGGATTTATGTTAATTGAAAAAATGCATAATGCGGCTAATAGCGGCGTTGTGAAGTTTATTTTAGGTTTGATTACCGTTTCTTTTCTTGTTGGGGGGATGTCCGGTTCTTTGTTTTCTTCAAATGATAACTTCGCAGCCAAAGTAAACGGCGAAGTTATATCTCAACAAGCCTTTAACACACAATATAATCGTGAATCGGAGCGCCTGTCGTTAGAAGGCGGCGTCGAATTTTTCACTAAAATGGAGTCGCCCGAGTTTGTTGCACAATTGCGTCAAGATTTAGTGAATCGCTTAATTGATCAGGAACTATTAAGACAATACACGCAGGAATTAAAATTAAACGTTACGGATGACATGATTAAACGTGCCATTATTATGGAACCGGGTTTTCAAACCGACGGTAAGTTTGACAATACACGTTATCAACAGTTTTTAAAACAAAGCGGGTTAACGGCGAATGCTTATGCCGATATTTTGCGTGAAACCCTCACTTTAAATCAAATGCAACAAGGATTAACCAATAGTGAATTCGTTGTGCCGAGTGAGGTAAATTCAGCAGCAGCGCTATTGTTACAGCAACGTAAAGCACGTATTCTTCCCCTTTCTTTGCACGATGAAATGACAAAGCAAACCGTGTCTGCGGATGAAATGAAAGCATTTTATGACGCGAATACCAAAATGTTCACCCAACCTGAACAGGTTAAAGTTCAATATATTAGTTTGACCGGTGCTAATGTGGAAAAAAGCATGAATGTCACTGAGGCTGAGATAGACCGATATTATCAAGACAATAAAGCGCAATTTATGACGCAGCATTTAGCGCATATTCAATTAGCTTCTCAACAGGAGGCAGAGGCGGTTTATCAAGAATTACAAAACGGCGCTAATTTTGCAGAACTTGCTAAGTCTCATTCGACGGATAAAATTTCCGGCGTCAAGGGGGGGGATCTCGGCTGGGCGACTAGCGGACAATTTCCAACGCCTTTTGAAGATACTGCCGCCAAGCTCAATGTCGGAGAATATAGCCGCCCTGTCAATATTGATGGAAATTATCATATTATTTTCCTTGCCGAGCGTCAGGAACAGCCGCTTGCAGAAGTTAGAAACCAAATCGAGCAGTTGGTGCGCCGTAGCCAACTTGAAAGTCGCTATTATGCACTGGAAAAAGAAATGCGCGAGAAAGCCTTTGAAGAATCGAAATCACTTAGCGCTGCGGCTCAAGTTGCAGGTTTAACAGTTGCCGAAACCGGTTATTTTTCGCGTAATGATGTGCCGGCTGAATTAAATTATCCGAATGTTATTTCGGCTTTATTTGACTCGGATATTTCAAACGGCGGCGTGAATTCCGAACCGATTAATGTTGATGAGCTACATGCTGTAGTAGTACGCGTGCTTGATCATAAAGCCGAAGGCGTGCGTAGTTTTGACGAATCAAAGGCGAACATTGAAACGCGATTAAAACGCCAAAAAGCACAGGCAGTATTAACGGAAAGCGCCGAAGAATTGGTTAAACGGTTAAATACTCAACCAACGAACGTTGCCGAACGGAATCAATTTGGTGCAGAACAAATTTTTTCATTGAATTCAAATCAAGATCCGGTTTTAACCGAAGCGGTATTTGCAATGAAGCGTCCTGCGGGGAATCCGATTTATGGCGCGGCACAAGACAGTCAAGGAAATATCGTGGTTATCGAATTGTTAGAGGTGCAGGACGGTAATTTAAGCGAATCTCAAACCGCCCAATTTTCTTCGCAGCTCTTACAAGCGCAGCAATTGGCTTTGCAAGGCTTGCTAATCAACGCATTGCGTGAAAAAGCACAAATTGAAATTAATGAACCGTTCATCAATCAAAATGAGGAGCGATAGTTTCAAATTAAAGCCTGGGGTTCCCGGGCTTTAAATTTCCCAATTTTTGACCGCACTTAGAAAGGAGAAAAACGATGTCGGAAGAAACAATTTTCAGTAAAATTATTCGCAAAGAAATTCCCGCCGATATTATTTATCAAGACGAATCGGTCACCGCATTTCGTGATATTGCGCCTCAGGCAAAAACACATATTTTACTGATTCCAAACAAACTCATCCCAACCGTCAACGACGTCACGGCAGAGGATGAAGCGGCTTTAGGGCGCTTATTTACCGTTGCGGCGAAACTGGCAAAACAAGAAGGTATTGCGGCAGAAGGCTATCGTTTAATTATTAATTGTAATAGACACGGCGGGCAGGAAGTCTTTCATTTGCATATGCATTTGGTTGGGGGCGAACCGCTTGGCAAAATGCTGGATAAGTAATGAAAAATATATTGGGTTTTGCTTTTACTTTGTTTTTGGCGGCTTGTTCCGCCACGACGCCGAATCTTATCGGGACACAGGCGCCGATTTTGAATATTGAGAAAAATCTGGCGACGATGATGACGGTGAATACGGAGGGAAATAGCGTTCAATTTACGAATCTGACGAATCAACCTCTTGTCATCACTTACCATCTCTTTTGGTACGACAAACAAGGCGTCACACAATTATATCATTGTCAACAAGAAAGCCTTTCCGAAAAAATGATGTTGCATCCGCAAGAAAAAAAATCCGTGTTGCTGCCTCGTCCGACGCCGGAAAGTTTAATCTACCGAATTTATTTACAATAACTTATGTCAACGTTATTGATCGATTTAGAGCGTGATGAGTTAACGCAGGAAGAAGTTGAATTACTGGAGCACCCTCTTGTGGCCGGTGTGATCTTGTTTACCCGTAATTTTTACGATTTGCGGCAACTTCAACACTTAATCTCGTCAATTCGTCGCGCGGTGAAGAAACCTTTACTGATTACGGCGGATCAGGAAGGCGGTCGGGTTCAACGTTTTCGGGCCGGATTAACCCAATTACCGGCGATGCAATCTTTTGAAGCGCTTATTTCCGACCCGGCGGAGCGATTTGCCATGGCTCGGCAAGCCGGCTGGCAAATGGCCGCCGAAATGACCGCCCTTGGTATCGATTTGAGTTTTGCCCCAGTCCTGGATTTAGGGCATGATTGCCGAGCGATCGGTGATCGCAGTTTTGGCACCGATCTGCAAACCGTGATCAAATTGGCCACCGCTTTTATTGAGGGGATGCATCAGGCCGGGATGGCTTCCACCGGTAAACATTTTCCCGGCCACGGACATGTGTTGGCCGATTCACATCTAGAAACGCCTTATGATGAGCGAGCGAAGGAGACCATTTTTACGCAGGATCTGGCAATCTTCAACGCGCTTATCTCAAAAAAGAAACTTGACGCCATCATGCCTGCGCACGTTATTTATACGCAATGTGACGACCGCCCCGCAAGCGGTTCGACTTATTGGCTGAAAACCATTTTGCGTCAACAATTGCATTTTGACGGCGTTATTTTTTCCGATGATTTAGGCATGAAAGGGGCAGACATAATGGGCGATTTTGTGCAGCGTAGCGAGCGTGCGCTTCACGCGGGCTGTGATCTTTTATTGCTTTGTAATGAGCGCAAAGGAACGATTCACGTCTTGGATAACCTGAAACTCACGGAAAGTCGACCGCACTTTGAAGGGCGTCAAATGCGCTTACAAAAATTATTTAAACGCCAAAATAGGGGGTGGTCGGATTTAATTCGCACGGCTCGTTGGTCGGAAAATCATAAAAAATTGACCGCACTTCAACAACATTGGCTCGACGCCGTAACCGCTTTTTAACATGATAGTCTGCGAACATCACCGACAAAATCGTTGCCGTTCCTGCGCGTGGCTTGATTATTCGTATGAAAAACAGCTTGCCGAGAAACAGCAGCATCTAAGTCGGCTGCTTGCTCAATTCTCCTGCGAGAATGCCGTTTGGCATCCGACTTTTTCATCGCCGTTAACGCACTTCCGTAATAAGGCTAAAATGGTCGTCGGCGGTAGTGTCGAGCGCCCCCTATTAGGCATTTTGCGCGATCCGAATAATCCGCAACCTGTTGTTGATTTATCCGATTGCCCACTTTATCCGAATGACTTTTGTCATCTTTTTCCGATATTAAAAGATTTTATCGGAAGAGCGGGATTGGTTCCTTACAATATTGCTAAACAAAAAGGCGAATTAAAATATCTTCTCCTCACCAAAAGTTACGCAACCAAGGAATTGATGTTGCGCTTTGTCTTACGTTCCGAACAAAAATTGCCGTTAATTCGACGCGAACTAGAGGGGTTATTAACCAAATTGCCTCAGTTAACGGTGGTTAGTGTCAATATTCAGCCTCAACATGCGGCTGTTTTAGAAGGAGAAAAAGAAATTTTTTTAACAAGACAGGAAATGTTGCCCGAATATTTTAATCAAATTCCGTTATTTATTCGGCCGCAAGGTTTTTTTCAAACTAATCCCGTGGTCGCCCAAGCGCTTTACCGAACGGCGCAAATCTGGACTCAGGGGTTGCCTATCAAGCGTTTGTGGGATCTTTTTTGTGGCGCGGGCGGTTTCGGTTTACATTGTGCTCGAGCTTTGCAGGATAAACGGGAGAAACCGATCGAATTGATCGGAATTGAAATTTCCGCCTCGGCCATTCGAGCCGCGACCGATTCGGCAACCGCCTTGGGCTTGTCAAATGTCAAATTTAAATCGTTAGATGCGGCGAATTTCGCTTTAAACGAAGCGGCGCAACGACCGGATTTAGTTATCGTCAATCCGCCTCGGCGCGGAATCGGTTCGTCGCTCGCCGCTTTTATCAACGAAATGTGTCCGCCTTTTCTTCTTTATTCCAGTTGTAATGCAACGTCAATGAGTCAAGATTTGCGTTATTTAACACGATATCAACCCGCACAAATTCAGCTGTTCGATATGTTTCCGCACACGCCGCATTACGAAGTGTTGATGCTGCTTGTACAACGCAAACCATCGCGCAGCCGTGCGAATATGTTTTAATTTTATGATCTTTATCGCAAAAAGTGCGGTTAATTTTTTGAGTGTTTTGGAAATCTGCTAGATTATCTTTCCATAACTTTGTAGAATCGCTACTCATTTTTTAGGTGGCATTATATGCCCTGCCGTAATGTGTAATAACGAGGCTTCATGCTGGAACAATCGACAAAAAAAATTAATTTAATGAATTTAACGCGTCAACAGATGCGCCAATTTTTTCAGGAATTAGGTGAAAAACCGTTCCGTGCCGATCAATTGGTTAAATGGATTTATCATTTCGGCGAAGACAATTTTGATAATATGACCAATATTAATAAAAAGTTGCGCGAAAAATTAAAAACGGTCGCGGAAATTAAAGCCCCTGAAGTCGCTGTTGAGCAGCGTTCTGCCGATGGGACGATCAAGTGGGCGATGCAGGTTGGCGATCAACAGGTTGAAACCGTTTATATTCCCGAAACGGATCGGGCGACACTTTGCGTTTCATCGCAGGTCGGCTGCGCCCTGGCGTGCACTTTCTGTTCCACTGCGCAACAAGGCTTTAACCGCAATTTAACGGTATCTGAAATTATCGGTCAGGTTTGGCGCGCGTCAAAAATTATCGGTAATTTTGGCGTAACCGGCATCCGACCGATAACCAATGTCGTTATGATGGGGATGGGCGAGCCGTTGCTCAATGTGGCGAATGTGGTGCCGGCAATGGAAATTATGTTGGATGATTTCGCTTACGGTTTATCAAAGCGCCGCGTAACTTTATCCACTTCCGGCGTCGTTCCCGCGCTGGATAATTTAAGTAAAACGATTGATGTGGCATTGGCGATCTCATTGCATGCACCGAATGATGAATTGCGTGATGAAATTGTGCCGTTGAATAAAAAATATAACATTAAAATGTTAATTGACTCGGTGAATCGTTACCTTAGTGTATCCAATGCGAATCACGGTAAAGTGACGATTGAATATGTTATGCTGGATCATGTGAATGATCATGCGGAGCATGCACACCAATTGGCTCAAGTTTTAAAACATACACCGTGCAAAATCAATTTAATTCCATGGAATCCTTTTCCACAAGCACCTTATGCAAAAAGTTCCAATAGCCGAATCGATCGTTTTCAGAAAGTGTTAATGGAATATGGCTTTACGGTAATCGTGCGCAAGACGCGCGGCGACGATATTGATGCTGCGTGCGGACAATTAGCCGGCGATGTGATTGATAGAACGAAGCGTACGGCATTAAAGAAGAATTTTGGTCAGGAAATTGCCATTACGGCAGTCTGACTATCGGGTTTGATTGGAAAAAGCGTATCAAAGCGTGAGGTTTATGTATGCAACGATTTCAACGATATTTCCATTTGTTCATCCGTTTGGTAAGTGCGGTCATTTTTTCCTTTATTTTTTCGGGCTGTGTCAGTCAATCCGGCGTCGATTTTAATAAACGGCAGGCAGCAAAAGCACGGGTTGACGTAGCGCTTGGTTATTTGGAGCAAAGTGATTTTACACAGGCTAAATTAAACCTTGATAAAGCCTTTGCATACGAACCCGATTATTATTTGGTTCATGCGGTTTTTGCGCATTTTTACCAGCTGCAGGGCGAGACGCAACAGGCAGAAGCCGCGTATAAAAAGGCGTTAAGGTTAGATGCTAAGCAGGGAAATGTCCATAATAATTTTGGTACCTTTTTGTGTTCCCATGGAAAATTTGAAGAAGCTTATCAAGAATTCGATCAGGCGTTGATTTCGCCTAATTATTATGCACAAGCGGATACTTATGAAAATATTGCTCTTTGCGCACTATCCGCCGGCAATCATGATCGCTATGAACAAGCGCTTGAAGCATTGGAAAAAATTGATGTAAAACGGGCTAAGAAATTGAATTGGGTTAAATAAACATTGCCAAAAAACTATTTGGAATTTAGAATTCAAAGCTACCAATTTCCTGTACAATGAACAATTTTATGAATTCTCAAGTATCCCAAGTAGAACAAGTTGAATTAACCGTCGGTGACAAATTTCGTCAAGCCAGAGAGGCTTTAAATTTTTCAATTGACGAGGTGTCGCAGAAAATTATGCTGCGCTCGAGCCTTTTGAAAAGTATCGAAAATAATCACTTTGTTCAGGAAAACATTCCGGAAGCCTTTATGAAAGGCTATGTAAGAAGTTATGCTAAATTTTTGCATCTTTCCGACGAAGTTTGGAATGCAGTAGATTTCGGCGAAAGCGAAAAAAATGATTTAAATAAAAATTTTCGTTCGACTAAGGCAGTAAATCAGTATTCATCACATGGACGTTGGGTTGGCTGTTTGACCGTTTTGGTTCTTCTTATTGTGTTGAGTATGACCGGGCTTTGGTGGTGGCAAAGTTATCAACAATCAAATCAAGATCGTGATGTATTGGTGCAAAATTATATTGGTACAAGCGAAGCTAATGGCGCAAAATCTCAGGAACAGGCTAATCAATTGGCCACACCTGTGGTTGAAACGGCAACCACCGCCGCAGAGCCAAAAACGGAAATCGAGGTGTCACCTATAATAACGACAGATTCATCTTTGCCAGCCTCTCAATCCGAGATGAACTCCCAAGCATCGGTTGTTTCTCAAATGCAGGCGCCTCAAGAAAGCGTTCAATTTTTGTCCCAAACGCCTCAACCTATTCAATCGGTGGCACCGCCTGAAGTGGTGAATGCGCCCGAAGCAGTCGTTCCGGATATGCAAAGTGCGGTTGAAATGCCGGTAATTTCATCAGCACCGATTACGACACAAGGGGATTTGGTGATTGAGATTATCCATGATTCAAGCTGGATTAGCGTACGGGACAAAAATCGAAAAAATTTAGTGCAAAAGGAATATAAACAAGGTGAGGTGCTCACTTTTACCGGAGATGAATTTTCACTGATTATTGGTGCGCCGAGCAATGTTAGAATTACTTATAAAGGTCAAGTCTATCCGTTAAAAATAGATGGGCGCGTGGCAAAATTTAAATTATCCCAACCTTAATTATGTCTGTAGTAAAACCAACCATAAAACGACGTGAATCAATAAAAATTCATGTCGGTAATGTGCCTGTCGGCGGTGATGCGCCGATAGCCGTACAATCTATGACAAACACCCGCACTACTGATGTTGAAGCGACGGTAGCGCAGATTAAATCGTTGGAACGAGTCGGCGCGGATATTGTGCGCGTTTCTGTGCCGACAATGGAGGCCGCCGAAGCGTTTAAACTTATTAAACAGCAAGTGAACGTTCCCTTGGTAGCGGATATCCATTTTGATTATCGTATCGCGCTAAAAGTTGCGGAATATGGCGTCGATTGCCTGCGCATTAACCCGGGTAACATTGGTCGTGAAGACCGTATTCGTGCGGTGGTTGATTGTGCCTGTGATAAAAATATCCCAATTCGTATCGGTATCAATGCCGGTTCTTTAGAACGCGATATTCAGGAGAAATATGGTGAACCGACACCTCAAGCGCTGTTGGAATCGGCGTTACGTCATGTGGATATCTTGGATCGTTTTAATTTCACTCAATTCAAAGTTAGCGTTAAAGCTTCCGATGTTTTTTTAGCTG
Organism: uncultured Pasteurellaceae bacterium; assembly: GCA_963525745.1. Classification (GTDB taxonomy): domain Bacteria; phylum Pseudomonadota; class Gammaproteobacteria; order Enterobacterales; family Pasteurellaceae; genus CAURMH01. The sequence goes on from CAURMH010000005.1 coordinate 38,200, forward strand.
TTGAATCTTATCGGCTTCTGGCAAAACAAATTAAGCAACCTTTACATTTGGGGATTACGGAAGCAGGGGGCGCAAGGGCAGGGGCGGTAAAATCGGCAATTGGATTAGGAATGCTCTTAGCTGAAGGTATCGGAGATACATTGCGCGTATCTTTATCCGCTGATCCGGTGGAAGAAATTAAGGTCGGTTTTGATATTTTAAAATCCCTTCGCATTCGTTCACGCGGCATTAATTTTATTTCCTGCCCGACTTGTTCACGGCAAGAATTTGATGTGATTGGTACAGTGAATGTGTTAGAACAACGCTTGGAGGATATTATTACACCGATGGACGTTTCGATTATCGGATGTGTTGTGAATGGTCCCGGCGAGGCTTTAGTTGCCGATCTCGGGGTCACAGGCGGGAATAAAAAAAGTGGCTTCTATTTAAACGGAGAGCGACAAAAAGAACGTTTTGATAATGAAACGATTATCGATCAACTGGAAGCTAAAATTCGTGCAAAAGCTGCACAGCAAGATCCTAAAAACAGAATTCTTTAAGGGTGATTTATTGTGGCAAAAACAATTCAAGCGATTCGTGGAATGAACGATTGTTCACCGACAGAAACACCATTATGGCAATGGATTGAGGGAAAAATTCGTATGGTACTGGCAGGTTATGGCTACGCTGAAGTGCGTATGCCGATTGTCGAAAGTACGCCGTTATTTGCTCGTGCTATCGGTGAGGTAACGGATGTTGTTTCTAAAGAGATGTATACCTTTTGGGACAATGATGAACAACTAACTTTACGCCCAGAGGGGACGGCCGGATGTGTTCGAGCGGCAATTGAACATGGTTGGTCTTATAATAATGAGCAACGTCTTTGGTATATGGGGCCGATGTTTCGACATGAGCGACCGCAGAAGGGGCGTTATCGTCAATTTCATCAAGCCGGTGTAGAGGTTTTTGGCATTCCGAATCCTGAAATTGATGCGGAGCTGATTATTTTAACCGCACAATTGTGGAAAGCGTTAGGCATTGAACAACATGTTTCTTTGCAATTAAATTCAATCGGTTCGTTGGAAGCTCGAGCGAATTATCGTTCTGCTTTAGTTGAGTTTTTACAACAATATACCGACTTATTGGGCCCTGAAGAAAAAGAGCGATTGATAAAAAATCCTTTACGCATTTTGGACACAAAAAATCAGGTTTTGCAGGAAGTGCTTAATAATGCACCGAAATTATTAGATTACTTAGATGATGATAGTTGCGAACATTTTGCTCAACTTTGTTCATTACTTGATGAAATGGGGATTCGTTACGAGGTTAATCCGAAATTGGTACGCGGCTTAGATTATTATAATAAGACAGTATTTGAGTGGGTCACCTCAGCTCTTGGTGCGCAAGGAACCGTTTGCGGCGGTGGTCGCTATGACGGCTTGGTGGACCAATTAGGCGGTCATCCGACTGCCGGAATCGGTTTTGCAATGGGATTGGAGCGCCTAGTGTTGCTCGTGCAGGAAGTCAATAAAAATCTTCAGTTTCAAAGTGCGGTCGATATTTATATTATTTATCATGGCGAGGGCTCAACCGTTTCAGCATTTAAGTTAGCTGAGAAACTTCGTGAAAATCAACCGCACTTACGTATCATGCTGCACTGCTCCGGAGGTAATTTTAAAAAGCAATTTAAACGTGCCGACAGAGTTGGAGCAAAATTGGCTTGTGTTATCGGGGAATCTGAAGCTCGGAGTCAGAGTGTTGTTGTGAAACAATTATTGGATAACGGAGAGCAACAAATCGTTGCGTTGTCGAGTATTGTCGATTATATAACTCATTATTTTAAAAAGGATTAGAACATGGCTTACAGTATTGAAGAAGAACAGGAAATTAACCTGCTTAAAGATTGGTGGAAAGATAACGGTAAAGTTATTATCGTTGCGTTCATTTTAGGCATCGTCGGGGTACTAGGCTGGCGTTTTTGGCAGTCTTATCAAGCTAACCAAATTGCCGAAGCCTCAACCCGATATTCTGATATGGTTGATTTTGCACAGCAAGATCATCAAAGCGGGAAGGCGGATAGTTTAAGTCAATTTGTTCAGGCACATGAGAAAAGTACCTATGCGGTATTTGCGTTGTTGGATGATGCAAAAAAAGCGGTAAACCGACAAGATTTTTCAGGTGCGGAAAAAAGCCTAAAGCAAGCCTTAAGTCAGTCACAGGATACAATATTAACTTCTCTTGCCGCGTTGCGTTTGAGCTCGGTGCAGCTGCAAACAGGGCAATTCGATACCGCACTTGAGAGCCTTAACCTGATTAAAGGAAGCAGTTTTGGTGCACAAAAAGCCTTGTTAGTTGGCGATATTCAGCTTGCAAAAGGCGATAAAAACGCAGCGAAAATAAGTTTTGAGCAGGTTGTTGAATCGGGTGGTGCTCTGGAACGCCAGATAGCGCAAATGAAATTAAATAATTTATAAGAGATTGCTCGGTATCACCGAGCTTTTTTATTGGCGAATTTAAGTCATTTATGTAGGGGAATAGACATGACATTCAGAATACCGCCTCCCGTCGTTTTTATCGCTTTTGCAGTAATAATGTACTATTTACCGCCGATGATGACATTTTCGTCTTCTCCATATATTAGCCTTTCATTCATTCTTGTTGGCGGTTTTATCGCTTTTTTAAGTCTATGGCAATTTTATCAGTTTGATACAACCATTGATCCTCGTCATCCTGAAAAAACAAAAGCGTTTATTAAGACGGGAATATACCGATTGAGTCGAAATCCGATGTACCTCAGTTTAGCCTTTTTCCTTTCCGCTTGGGCGTTCTGGTTGCAATCACTTGGTGCCTTTTTAGGCGTTGTCGGATTTATTTATTGGATAACCTATTTTCAAATTAGATATGAAGAAGCTTGGATGGAAAAACATTTTGGGCAGGCTTATTCTCGTTATAAAAAGCGAACAAGATGCTGGCTATAATATCAAATTAATATTTTATTTTGCCCGAAAAGTTAAATTGATGGCTTCTAACAGTTTTGATATATGAGCGGATAATTCAGGATTATATTTTAAACATTGTTTTGGAGAATCTATTCTTGCCGATTCGTGTTGCTTAAATCTTTCAATCGATTTGCGTATGGCAATATTTAATGAATATGGATCTAAGCGATTGAATGTGAAACCGAAATTATTTTTTAATACTTCTAAGCAGCCGATATTTTCAGCAAAAATAAGCGGGGTTCCTGATAAGATGGATTCAATACCGGTTAATCCGAACGGCTCATAGTTTGAGGCCATAATTGTAAAATCGGCGGCGTGATAAAGCGCTTCCATATTTTTACAATATCCTAAGGAGGTAATATTTTTTTCTTCTTTAATCGGTGTCCCCGCTATAACAAGGCGAATGGGAAGGTCAGATAAAGAAAAATATTGTTTCAATATATCAAATCCTTTCCTTGAATGCCCTGTAGAGGGAAAAAGATAAATAATTTCATTTTCTTTGAAACCGAATTTTTTTCGTAATAATTGTCTATTTCCCCATGTGATAGTGTTAAAGCGCTGAATATTCACAGGTGGATAGATGGTGGTGATTTTTTCAGGGTTAATCTCATATAAGCTAATCAGTTCATTTTTCATCATTTCCGAATGAGCAATAACTAATTTTGCTTGTTTAAGACAACTAACTTCATTTTTTATTTTAATTGAATCCATTAGACTTGCAGGTTTATTTAATGCCTTTAAATAGCCTTTATGATTTCCCCCGCAAATGATTATATTAGATGCCGTATAAGTTGTCGTTATCGTAATTTCAGTATTTTGCTTATTTTTATTACTAATATAAGAAAGAAAATTATTTCTAAATAGTTTGGGTATGTACTTTAAATTAATATGTATCGGGTGAATGAATTGATATTCAGGTAAATTCGTGTCAAATTTACTAGCATATATATTAGGTTTCATTCCAATTTCATAGAAACCGCGAATGAGATCCATTTGGTATCGCTCCATCCCACCGCCATATTGAAAACTACGACAAACTAGTGATAGTTCCATTTTTTTAACTTGCCTTATTTAAATATAATAATATGGCGATCTTTATAGTATTTTCGCCATAATTTTTTAGGTTTATTTATGATTGATTTTAATAATTGTATTAATGTTCGTCTCTTTTTCTTTTTATTATTGTGTAATATTTGACGACTTTCTTCGAGTTGGCTGGATAGTTTGCTGCTTTCTTTATAAATTAACCTTTCTTGAATACATAATGCAGGAGATAATTGATAAGAGAAAATATTTTCTTTATTTAAAAATGTATTAAACATCAATAAATCAATAGCAAGAAGTTTTTCAGTAGGTAATTGGGTAATTAAATTACATAATGATTTCGCGGCCTCTTTTGAAAGGACGTAGGCACCGGCTCCGCAATTCTCAACAATTAATTTCAAAATTTGGCGTTCATGAAAAGGTGGGATATTTACATTACGACATTTAGAATAATTAAGAAATGTTTCAAATCTTAAAATAAATTTATCGCGCTGACTAAATCTTTCTTCCAGCCAATTATCTTTGCTGAGAAATGAATAAGCATTCTCACCAAGTAAAATATCATCTTCAAAAATATAAATATAAGGTAAGTTATCATGAATACATTTTTGCCAAAGCATAAAATGGCTCATAAAACAGGCTTTTTCCACTTCAGAAAGGGAAGTGTGGGCGAGATTCGGCAAATATTGATCAATTACTTGAGATAGTACTTCAGATGGATAAAAAGCATTAAAAAATTCAAAAGAAATATTTTGGTGGTTAAATTCAGTTTTAATATGTTTCCGACGTTGCTCGGCAGTTGCTAAACTGATGACGTAATTGGTATGCATAGTAAAATATGAGAAAATTTTTAGGCCATTTTACCTTCAATTGCAATAAAAAGAAAACCCTGCCGAAGCAGGGTTTACAACAATTAGGTTATTTTGAACCTGGAATTTTGAAACGGCTGTTAAAGCGCTCAACGCGTCCCCCGGTATCAACTACACGTTGTTTACCGGTATAAAAAGGGTGGCATTTACCGCATACATCAAGATTGATGTCTTTGCCTAATGTAGAGCGGGTTTTGATTACGTTACCGCAAGAACAAGTTGCTGTAATTTCTTTATATTCAGGATGAATACCTTGTTTCATAGAAAACCTCAGATTTGAAGCCATGCCGCTATCAAGCCAATCGCCGAAGCAATCCCTGACACCGCATGAGATTAATATTACGCCATTACAAAATGGCACGCTTGTGTCTAAGGTCGCAAATTCTACAGAAAAAAATAGTACAATTCAAGCGGCTCCATGCAATGGCAGATTTCTCTTTTTTATGATCAGAAATATTCATTTAATTGTCTTAGAATAGCTGGGATAGTGCTTGATTTGAAAAATTCTCAATTCCGTTTATTTCCTAATGAGGGATTGCTTGATAGATGAGTAAGCATAAACGATGGAAGTAATAAGCGGCTATATTTGTGTTTAGTCGTTATCGAGTGCAGACTCAAACTTAATAAAAATCGACCGCACTTGAGCTGTCCTATTAAGGACGAGAACTTGAAGTGCGGTCATTTTTTATGGTTTTGGGGAACACAATCCTCGTTAATTTAATGCCTTGAGAATATCCTCTACCCGTTCTTTCGCATCACCAAAAAGCATTTGCGTGTTTTCTTTGAAGAATAACGGATTTTGTACGCCGGCATAGCCCACTGCCATCGAACGCTTGAAGACGATTACATTTTGAGCTTTCCAGACTTCCAATACCGGCATGCCGGCGATTGGGCTGTTCGGATCTTCCATCGCCGCCGGGTTTACCGTGTCGTTGGCGCCAATAACCAATACCACATCGGTATCGGCGAAATCGTCATTGATTTCATCCATTTCAAGCACCACGTCGTAAGGCACTTTCGCTTCCGCTAACAGTACGTTCATATGACCCGGTAAACGGCCGGCAACCGGATGAATACCGAAACGTACATTCACGCCGCGTTCGCGCAGTTTCGCGGTTAGATCGGCAACCGGATATTGCGCTTGTGCGACCGCCATACCGTATCCCGGCGTGATAATGACAGAATTGGCATTTTTCAACAATTCCGCTACCTCTTCTGCCGTAGTTTCGCGATGCTCGCCTTGTTCTTCATCGGAAGATACTTGAACATCGTTACCAAAACCACCGGCGATGACGCTGATAAATGAACGGTTCATGGCTTTACACATAATGTAAGAAAGAATCGCACCGGAAGAACCTACCAGCGCACCGGTCACGATAAGCAAGTCGTTGTTCAACATAAAACCCGCCGCGGCCGCTGCCCAACCGGAATAGGAGTTAAGCATTGACACCACCACCGGCATATCCGCACCGCCGATAGACGCCACTAAATGCCAGCCGAATGCAAGGGCAATCGCCGTCATTAGTAATACCGGGAAAATATTATCCGGATTGTTTAAGAACGCCACCATCAATAAAGCAGAAATCACTAATGCCGCTAAATTGAGTTTATGACGATGTGGCAACATGAGCGCTTTTGAATTGATTTTGCCACTAAGTTTACCGAACGCGACTACGGAACCGGTAAAGGTGACCGCACCGATAAAGATACCGAGGAACACTTCGACATTGTGGATGTTGCTCAACACCGCTTGTTCGGCGACAAACGCCGCTTGCGCCACCGTATCCAACCCTTCCGGCAGCACCGCATTGTGATGTAAACCGTAGCTGTTAAAACCTACCAGCACCGCAGCCAAACCCACGAAACTGTGAAGAATCGCCACTAGTTCCGGCATTTCGGTCATTTCAACTTTTAATGCGCGTTGTACGCCGATTGCCCCACCGATAATCATTGCGATGATGATCCAGAATGTGCCTTCTGAATGCGGCCCGAAAATGGTGGCGATAAGGGCGATTGTCATCCCGACAATCCCGAACCAGCAACCCGCTTTGGCGGTTTCATGTTTAGAAAGACCGGCCAAACTCATGATGAAAAGTAATGCTGCCAAAATATACGCAGCCTGTACTAAACCTTCAGACATTGTGCGCTCCTTAACCTTTT